>NZ_JAAHGU010000062.1:0-39637 GCF_010692685.1 Okeania sp. SIO2F5
AGAAAATGATCAACTGTTTCTCCTGCCAGCGAACGGACAATTGGCAGTTGTGATGAAGGATACAATATATATAGGACTACCATATTATTTGGCGTTGCACAGTGACGAATGATTTGATATTTTTGATTGAATTGGATTGTGGATTAATCAATTGCTAGAATGATTAATTAATGGTTATTTTTAGTCAAAATCTAAACCAATTTTTGGCAATATCATTCCATAATGTGCAACCCCCAATTTGGTATAATAGTTATATCATGTCCGGATAATTAGTGATGAAAAAATTTTCTCCTCTTCTTCCTTCTTCTTTTTATTTCCTCCTGACTCCTGACTCCTGACTCCTGACTCCTGACTCCTGACTCTTTAAACAGAAAACAAAAGTGCGCTGGGTTTGTCAAGATAAAAGCCTTGACCATAATCTATTCCTAAACTATTGACTTTGTTGAGAATTGACTCTGTTTCTATATATTCAGCTATTACTTTTAAATTCATTGCCCTGCCAATATGATGAATACCTTCTACTATTGCTTGAGTGACAGTATCTTTTTCCATCTTCTTAATAAACATCCCGTTAATCTTGAGATAATCTACTGGCAAGTTTGTGAGATCAGAAAAAGAAGACATTCCTTTGCCAAAATCATCTAAAGCAAAACTACAACCAACTTGTTTGAGAGACTGAATAAATTTTGCTGCTTTATCTAAATTAGTAATAGCTATGGTCTCAGTAATCTCAAAACAAATTTTTTGGGGAGGCACTTCAAAACAGGCAAATTGATGTTCGATAAATTCTAAAAAATGGCTATCGTTGATGCTAGCACCAGAAAGATTAACAGTAAAAATACAATCTCGGTGTGAATTATCAATTTTATGCAAAGACATGAAATATAGTAGATTTTTTACGACCCAACGGTCAATTATTGGCATTAGATGATAGCGCTCCGCTACTGGTAGGAAAGTAGCTGGTGAAACAATTTTACCTGAAGGATATCTAAATCTAAGCAAAACTTCATAAAGTCTTGCTTGTACACCTTCATGCAATGGGACAATTGCTTGTGAAAACAGACAAAAACCGTTTTCTCTTAAAGCATCTCGTAGTTGTGTAACTAAATTAATTTCTTGCTGTTGTTTCTCTAGACTTTCCATGGATATATAATAAATCCCTATGCGGTTTCTGCCAGAAGTTTTAGCATTGTAGAGAGCTGTATCTGCTGCTTTTAGCAATCTCTCTGGATTAGATGTTTTTGAGCAATTAGTATCTGCAACTCCTAAGCTACTTGTCACCCACTGACTTGTTGCTGAAGCTTGATGAGGAATTTTTAAAGCTTCAATTTCTGTTCTGATATTTTCTGCCACCTTAAGTGCTCCTTCCATGGGAGTATTTGGCAACACAACTACAAACTCTTCTCCACCATATCGGGCGACAAAATCTCCAGGGCGTTTCACTGTCGTTTGAATAGCTTTAGCTACTTGTTGCAAACATTTATCTCCCTGTTGATGGCCGTAGGTATCGTTATAAGGTTTAAAGTAGTCTATATCTAACATAATAATTGAGATGAGACCTTGTTCTCGCGCCAACCTTTTCCATTCTTGTTTAAATTTTTGCTCAAAATGACGACGGTTAAACACTCCTGTTAAATCATCAATATATGCAATTGCTTCTAATTCTTGATTAAGTTTTTCTAAGCGTTGATAAAGTTGAGCTTGTTGAATAGTGATCGCTGTCTGAGCTGCCAAGCGTCTTAATAAATCGGTTTCCGATATTTCCCACTGTCTATTTTCTCGACAATGATGAGCTATTAATAATCCCCAGACATTAATTTCTGAGTTGTCAGTATGATTTTTGTTTTTAGTTTCGTTTGTAATTAGGATAGGTAGCACTATATTTGCTTTCACCTGAAGTTCCCTGAGCATATCAATATGACATTGTTGCATCCCTGATTGATTAATATTATAAATAATACTAAAATATCCTTGTTTGTAACGTTCTAAAATATTGCTGTTGCGAAAACATGGATCGACTATTGTCATTCCTAACAGTGAAAGACAATTTGGTGCTAAAGATTCTTTTTCTACCACACCATGACCATTTGGTAAGAAACGGTAAATTAGTACCCGGTCGCACTGCAAAAACTCTCGCACCGACTCTACTGTCGTTTCTAATATTTCCTCTAAGTTTAAAGATTGATGAATTCTGTCAATCACCAGACTTAATAAATGCTCTTGTTTTCTGATTTTTTTGACTTCTAATTCGGCCAGTTGGCGCTTTGTAATATCTAGAATTGTGCCAAATATGCCGATTGATTCTAAGTTACTATTTGTGATTAAAGTCGTCTTTGTATAAAGATATCTCAGTGTTCCGTCCGGGCGAATTATTTCATATTCACATTCACATTTTTGTGTTTTCTCTAATATTAAAGCCATATTTTCCTCCCACAACTTTCTACTTTCGGGAACGAACATTTGGAGGAATTCTGCATAAGTTAGTGACTTTTGAGTCCCACTCAGACCAAAAATCCGAAATACTTCATCAGACCAAGTTATTTTCTGTGTTTTTAGGTTGAATTCCCAGTTACCTAAATGAGGAATTTTTTGTGCTTCTTGTAGTTTTGCTTGACTTTCTTGGAGGGCAATTAAATTTTTATTTCTTTCAATTGTATAACGAATTACTCGCTCTAATGTATATTCTCGAATTTCTAATTTATTCAAATAATCTGCTGCTCCAATTTTCATCGCCAGTAGGTCTAATTCTCGATCGCCTTGACCTGTGATGAATATAATTGGTGTCTGACAATTAAGTTCTATTGCTGTTTTGAGTAATTCTATCCCGTCTTTTTCTCCTAAACGATAGTCAAGCAAACAAACGTCATATTCTCCTGTTTCTATTGCAGCTAATCCCTCTTCATAAGTATTTTTCCAATCCAGGGATATGTTTGATGACTCTACTTTTGACAAGATGTCATCGATGGCAATAAAATCATCTTTATTATCTTCTATTAAGAGAAGATTAATAGTGTATTTTTGCATAAAAATCTGCTTGAATTTATATACTCTGAATTATCGTTATATTCAGGTAGACAATTGTCATTATAGCCAACATAAAGCATATAATACATATAATTTTCCCAGGAAATACTAGGCGGAAAAATTGCTCCAGCAGATTCAATATTTTCGAGCAGAGAGTTCAACAATTTCAAACCAATATCTACTCAAACCTTGAATGACTGCTATTCATCCCTCAAATGTTACTGGCTTGACAATAAATGAACTAATTCCTAATTGATAAGAAGTATAGATATCTTCTGCTTTAGAAGTAGTTAAAACTACAATAGGAATTAAACGTAAATTAGGGTCAGCTTTAATTTCTTTGAGAGCTTCTCTGCCATCTTTTTTTGGCATATTTAAGTCTAAAAAATTATTCCTGGCTGAGGTGAAGTTGTGATATCTGTATAAGCACCTCGATGATATAAAAAATATCATAATTCTTCCCCATCCTCAACAATATATAATTTATTAAGTAATTTACTTTCCTCAAAAGCTTCCATTGCCAAGAGACGATCGTCCTCATCATCTTCAGCCATGAGAATTGGTACTGGTGTTTTATTCAACTTAGATATGCTCATTTTGCTTATCTAAACTTTGTTCAATGGGCAAAGTAATCACAAAAGTAGTTCCTTGATTAGGGATACTACGATCAGTAATATTACCATTGTGTCTTTCTACTATTTTACGACATATTGTTAATCCTATACCAGTGTCTTGATATTGTTGCTTGCTATACAGGCGTTGGAAAGGTGTAAATATTCGGTCTAAATATTTTTCCTCAAAACCAATTCCATTGTCGGATACCATAATTTGAACTTGATTAGTTTCCGACTGTAAAATTGCTTCTACCTTGACAATGGGGTAATTTTCTGGTATACTAAATTCTAAGTGAATTGCCAATTAAGTTTTGGAACAATTGTCGCATTTGTATCGAGTCGGCCTGAATAGTAAGTAATTCTTCTACTTCCACCTGAGCTTTTGTTTGTTCAATGCGGTTCTCTAAGTCCTCAATAACTTCTTCTACTATTTAAGAAAAAGTTACAGGTACATAGGGTTGCGCTTTGGTCGTAATGCGTGAGAAGTCTAATAAATCCCTAATTAGAATTTGCATCCTGTTGGCAGAACTCTGCATTCTTTGTAGATAGTCTAGCCCTTTTTCATCCAACACTTCCCCATATTTAGCTTTGAGGCGATCGCCAAAGGTCTGAATTTTCCGTAGTGGTTCCTGCAAGTCCTGGGAAGCTACATAAGGAAAATCTTCTAGTTCTTGGTTACTGATTTTTAGCTGAGTAATGAGTCTTTGCTGTTGAGCTTCATTTTGCTTGCGGGGAGTAATATTTTGAATTTTAGCAATAAAATACAGAGGTTCGTCTGATGGATCTTTTGCTAGAGAAACACTCAAAATTATCCAGACAATATGACCTTCGTTGCTAATATAGCGCTTCTCCATATTATATTTGCTTTTTTTTCCTTCTAAGAGTTCCTGCACAAAGGCAAGGTCAACAGCTAGATCGTCAGGATAAGTAATTTTTTGGAAAGTTAACTGGATCAATTCAGCTTCACTGTAACCTATCATTTCGCACAAAGCATGGTTAACCTCGAAAAAATTTCCATCTAGTGATACCAGATCCATACCAATAGGTGCATCGTCAAAAGCTAGACGGAAGCGTTGTTCTTTTTCTTGCAATCTGTTGCAACCAGGAGATATTGGGGGTAAAGATATTTTATGTCCGCGCTCTTTCCTTCCACTGTTATTAAAGTGCGCTTGAGCACCCTAAAAAGTTCTGTATATTTACAATTTGGCTATTTCGCTGTTTGTCTGATTAATAATGACGACTGACTTGTAGTTTCTAGATTTCTAAGCTGACCCACATCCTTAATTACAGCACAAAAAACATGGAACAGTTAGTAGGCTTTGTCCCTATATCTCTTTTTCAGCTAAAATGCAATAAATGCATTTAAATAATACATAAAATTCATAAAACTATATATTTTGTAACAAATAATACGAATATTTAATTGAAACTCATTTACATTAGTCAGCAACAAATTAATAAAAATTTGACATGAGATGGTGACAACAGATGCAGAAATTTTAAACATTTTGATTTTCTAGTTGTCGGCTCAAAAAAATCAGTAATTGGGTCAATTCAAGCATCTTACAGTTAATTTTCCGAAAATTTATGAGATTGCCTACCAATGAGGATAGTTATAGATGACTGGCACAGTAGAACGCCAACAAAAACTAAATAAATTTGAGAAGTTTAAAGCAGAAAAAGATGGTCTGGCAGTGAAAACAGAACTAGAAAAATTTGCCAATATTGGCTGGGAAGCAATAGATAAAACTGACCGCGACCACAGACTAAAATGGTTAGGTGTATTCTTCCGACCAGTAACTCCAGGCAAATTTATGTTGCGGATGCGGATGCCAAATGGATTCATCACCAGTCAACAAATGGGAGTCTTGGCAGAAATAGTCCAACGGTATGGCGAAGACGGCAGCGCCGACATCACCACCAGACAAAACTTGCAACTGCGGGGAATTAGGATAGAAGATATCCCAGACATCTTCCATCGATTTGAACAAGTAGGTTTAACCACCGTTCAATCAGGCATGGATAATGTACGCAACATCACAGGTTCCCCAGTGGCCGGAATAGATGCTGATGAACTGTACGATACCCGTGAGTTAGTACAGCAAGTCCAAGACATGATTACTGGCAATAGCAAAGGCAACCCAGAATTTACCAATCTACCACGGAAATTTAATATAGCGATCGCCGGATGCCGTGATAATTCTGTCCATGCGGAAATAAATGATATTGCTTTTGTTCCTGCCTACAAAAACGATAAATTTGGCTTTAATGTTCTAGTTGGTGGCTTTTTCTCGGCCAAACGTTGTGCAGCAGCTATCCCTCTTAATGCTTGGGTAGAACCAAGTCAAGTTGTTGCCATCTGTCGGGCTATTCTAGAAGTATTTCGCGATAATGGCTCCCGAGGAAATCGCCAAAAATCAAGGCTAATGTGGCTGATAGATGAGTGGGGCTTAGATGAATTCCGCTCAAAAGTTCAGCAACAAATGGGGCAAATTCTAGAGACAGAAGCTCCAAAAGACGAAATTATCTGGGAAAAACGCGACCACATCGGGGTTTACAAACAAAAACAACCAGGATTAAATTATATTGGGTTGCACATTCCGGTTGGTAGGCTGTATGCTGACAATATGTTTGACCTAGCACGGCTAGCTGAGGTTTATGGCAATGGAGAAATTCGGCTGACTGTGGAACAAAATGTTATTATTCCTAATGTTCCTGAGTCTAGAATAGAACCATTCCTTGGGGAACCACTCCTAGAAAAATTTTCCATTAATCCTCAACCATTAACTCGGGCTGTAGTTTCATGCACAGGGGCACAGTTTTGTAACTTTGCTATGATTGAAACCAAAAGTCGCGCCCTAGCAGTGGCAAAGGAAGTTGAGGCTGAACTGTTCATCCCAAAACCAGTACGCATTCACTGGACTGGTTGCCCCAACTCTTGTGGACAGCCACAGGTTGCAGATATTGGTTTAATGGGTACTAAAGCGCGCAAAAATGGCAAAATGGTTGATAGTGTTGACCTGTACATGGGAGGCACAGTTGGCAAAGATGCTAAACTCGGCAGTTGCGTTCAAAAAGGTATTCCCTGTGAAGACCTCAAACCTATTTTACGAAATTTACTAATTGAAAATTTTGGTGCTAAACCAAAGTAAGTTTTCAATCAAGGGTGTTTCAAAAGTCTATCAGAAATCTTACAAATAAAGACCGGAGAAGCTTAAATAGCGTTTCTCAAATTTAGTCTCACGGACAAAATTTATTACATTCAAAGCACAATAACAATAAGGAGAATCTCAACAATGTCTACTACAGTTAATGCTTCTAACAATTCACCCGAAACTGCAAAATCTCTAGGTCTGAAAATTCTGTCTGTAGTCGGGTTAACACTATTTGCTGGTTCTTATGTCAATAGTTGGCAGAGTTCTCTAGCAGAATATGCTCAACAACAAGAACAAGAAGCAGAAGAAACAATAGTTGCTACATCCACTACTGATACTCCTACTATTATAGCCAGCGCACCCACATCAAAACCTACTATTGCTCCATCAACTGCTGTAGTTTCTTCCGCAGTTAATACTACCGAGTCAGTCTCAGCAGTTAATACAGTACCTGTTGCAGAAACTTCATCCATAGAAACTCAAGTAACTATGGCAGCAGTTCCAGAAACTCAAGCAGCACCAAAAGTTATTACTGACTCAAATACTCTTGAGAAATTAAACTCAATGCTGTACAACCAGATCGACCAAGCTTGGAAACAATATCCAACTTTTTCTGAAAATTTAGCCTATCGAGTCACAATGAACTCTGCAGGAATGGTTGCCAAGTATGAACATATAAATAAAGCAGCTTCCGAGTACATTGGGGAAACTCCTCTAGCCAAATTGGCTAACTCTAGTATTATTGATGAGAACAAACCAACAGCAGAATATTTAGTGCTACTAACTCCCAATGGTGTACTTCAAGTTAACCAATGGTTAACCAAATAGGTCTTTGGTTTGAGGTAATACATAGTAGGTGTTAGGTAGAAATTTATATATAATTCACTACTAACTAAAAATTGCACTGATAGCGATGAAAGTAAGAAACTTTTTGATGCTAAAGTGCTGAAAAATCTGCAAAATACATAAATTATAATTTTTGCCTACCTACTATGTTATCAGAAAAAAATTGAATTGTTCGCTTTAAACTAACACTTCACTCTGGTACTAATTTAATTCACAAATTTCATAACTGCCTCAGATTATTTTTAGTTAGACTTGTCAGCGAAATTAATCTTTGTTTGTAACCTTATATAGCCTTAATAATTGTAATTCAACAGAATATGTTAACAGAACTTTGGTCTTTTAGGGGCCGTTACCGTATACTCCATTTAACTTGGTTTGCTTTTTTTCTATCATTTGTTGTTTGGTTTAACTTAGCCCCATTAGCAACATCATTAAAAGCAGACTTTGGTTTAGAAACTTCTCAAATTAGAACTATTGCTATCTGTAACGTTGCACTAACAGTACCTGCCCGAATTATTATCGGGATGTTATTGGACAAATACGGACCGAGAATTACCTATTCACTGTTACTAATGTATGCAGCTATTCCCTGTATAGGTTTTGCTCTTGCACAGAATTTCAGCCAGTTAGTTATCAGTCGTTTGGCACTGAGTATTGTTGGTGCTGGTTTCGTTATTGGTATCCGCATGGTCGCTGAATGGTTTCCCCCTAAAGAAATAGGTTTGGCAGAAGGTATTTATGGCGGTTGGGGTAACTTTGGTTCTGCTGCTTCTGCTTTTACCCTTCCTACTGTAGCTGCTGTGTTAACTTTTGGTGCCGGTGAGATATTGAACTGGCGGTTATCGATCGCTCTGACAGGTATTATAGCTGCACTTTATGGTGCGTTTTATTTCTTCAATGTTCAAGATACCCCTCCTGGTAAGGTGTATAAAAAACCTAAGCGTGCCACAGGTTTAGAAGTTACAACCCAGAAAGATTTTATCTTCCTAATTTTGATGAATCTTCCTTTAACAGGAGTTCTTTGTTTACTAGCTTGGCGATTGAGTAAAGTTGGTTTTCTATCTCAAGGTCAACTTTATATTGTCTGGCTATTGCTCTTAGGTTTGTACGCTTTCCAAACTTATAACTGTTGGGCAGCTAATAAAGAGTTGATGGCAGGTGATAAGCGTTATCCTCCTGCTGACCGCTATCAGTTTTCTCAAGTGGCAATTTTAGAACTCACTTATTTTGTTAACTTCGGTTCTGAGTTAGCAGTAGTTTCTATGCTTCCTGCTTTCTTTGAAAATACTTTTGGCCTGGATAAAGCCGTGGCAGGGATGATAGCAGCTAGCTATGCTTTCATGAACTTGGCATCTCGTCCTGGTGGTGGTTTAATTTCAGACAAACTTGGTAGTCGGAAGTTGACAATGACAGTATTGACTGCTGGGATGGGAATTGGTTATCTCACATTTGGTCGTGTAACTGGAGGTTGGTGGCTACCTGCTGCTGTGTTACTTACTATGATGTGTTCTTTCTTTGTGCAAGCTGCTGAAGGTTCTACTTTTGCTATAGTTCCTTTAATTAAGCGCCGAGTTACAGGTCAAATTGCTGGTAATGTTGGTGCTTATGGTAACGTAGGTGCGGTAGTTTATCTGACTACGTTTAGTTTATTGCCTGAAGGTGCTGTTGGTAATCGAATTTTCTTTGAAGTTCTCGGTGTAATGTCAATAATTGTGGCGTTCCTGTGTGCTTTCTTCTTGAAAGAGCCAGAGGGTTCATTTGCCGAGCACCATAAGGATGAAGAGGATGAAGAGAAAGTGAATCTAGAATCTGTTCCTATGTTTGCTGAAGATTAATGCCCACTTATTTCATTTAGTTTAGTTGCAGTTAAGCTCTGCTGATTAGAGAATGTGGCAGGTTTATTACTTTTCCTACTCTTGTCCTGATTTTCTGTTAATATCATGTGCCCCCTTCGGGGGAGCTATGCTTACGGTAGAACAGTTATCATCAAGTCCGTAGTTTTGCTCTAGCTCTCATATTAAGTATTGCACAGGCTCAAGCCCAACTACAAACAAAAACTTTATTATAAGTAATTATCTATTAGCGTAGCTCCCCTGGAGGGGGGCAGGATTAATTCATTCTCGTCAGAGAATATTTATATGGATATGAAATACATTTAATTGTGCAAATATTAAGAATCTCCCCATATCCCCAAATTCCCCTCCTAGAAGGGGTTAGGGGTGAGTCCCCATCTCCCCATCTCCCCATCAATTTTTCTAAGCGTGACAATAAATTGACCCTGCCCAGAGGGGACAAATAATATAAAATGCTCCCTATTCCTAATTATGTATAAGTATCGGTACTTTGGCAAAAAATATGTTAATAACAGGATCAAACCCTTATATAGTCTAGGTTTTACATTGAAAAAACCTTTTTCCTGATATATCTAGGTTTTCCTGCGGAATGCTACGCAAAGAGGCATTTTTAGCCAGAGCAACGTATTTCCCTTGCCCCTACTAACTTTGAAGGCATTTTCGCTGTAAAGAATATCAAAGTACCGGTATTCAACTGAATATAATATTATTTCAGCCTGAATTAGTAAATTTTGGTTTTTACTAAAGGTTTTTACTAAAATTTATCAATGAAAAAATTTAGGTAGGGTAAACGTTTTGTGACTCTTTGTTCAATGACAAAACCTACGATTTTAAAACTGTATTAAAACGTATCCAATGTGACAGATAATTTTTCATAAAGTCTTCAATAATAAACAAAAATTAAATTCACAATCATAAAACTTAAATATTGATATTAAGTATTATATTATATTAATTATAAATAGCAAAAAATCAGGGAAAGTTTAGCAGCAGAAGTTATTCTGCTGGAATACAAAATTAAATTATTTAACATCCAAATGTAAATGATATTCGCTTGAATTTAACTTGTTCGTCTGCCAATAAAATTATTCTTAAAGTAAACTATGGAACCTACCAAAACTCTTTGCCCTTATTGTGGAGTTGGCTGTGGCTTAGATGTATTACCGCCAGCAATTCCTGGAAAAGCAACAAATCGAGATAGCAAAGGTAATCCCATTTGGCAAGTGCGGGGCGATCGCTCTCATCCCTCAAGTCAAGGCAAAGTTTGTGTAAAAGGTGCCACCGTTACTGAATCATTGGATAAAAGTCGCCTCAAATATCCAATGATGCGTGATACTCTAGATGAACCCTTCCGTCGCGTTACTTGGGAGGAAGCTTTTAATCGGATTATTAATCGGATTCAAACTGTACGCTTCACCCAAGGACCAGATGCAATTTGTATGTACGGGTCTGGTCAGTTTCAAACAGAGGATTATTATGTAGCTCAGAAATTGCTCAAAGGATGTCTGGGAACTAATAACTTTGACGCTAACTCTCGTCTGTGTATGTCTTCGGCAGTATCGGGATATATTCAAAGTTTTGGTTCTGACGGTCCCCCCTGTTGCTACGACGATTTAGAAAAAACAGACTGTGCATTTTTAATCGGTACTAATACAGCTGAATGTCACCCCATTGTATTTAATCGTCTGCGGGTTTACCACAAGAAAAATAGGAAAGTGAAAATGATCGTGGTAGACCCCCGTCGTACTAAAACAGCAGAAGTAGCAGATTTGCATTTGGCTATTCGACCAGGTACGGATATCGATCTACTTAACGGTATTGCTCATCTACTCATGCGTTGGGGAGCGATCGATGCTACATTCATTGATGAATGTACGACTGGTTTTCCTGAATACACTGATGTGATTCGTCACTCCCCACCCGATCTAGTTGCACGCCACTGCGGTATTCGTTTGGATGATTTGGAAACGGCAGCTCGTTATTGGAGTCAGTCAAAGCAAGTGTTATCTTTGTGGTCAATGGGGATGAATCAGTCCTCTGAGGGGACGGCAAAAGTCCGTACTCTGATTAATTTGCATTTGATGACAGGTAATATTGGTAAACCGGGTGCAGGACCGTTTTCACTGACTGGTCAACCCAATGCTATGGGTGGTAGGGAAGCAGGAGGATTGGCTCATATTTTGCCTGGTTATCGGGTGGTGAAAAATCCCCAACATCGGGCTGATTTGGAAAAGTTATGGGGATTGACTCCTGGGCAAATTTCTGCTGTTCCTGGTCGTACTGCTTGGGAGATGATTACGGCTTTAGAACGTCAAGAATTAGGTTGTTTGTGGATTGCAGCGACTAATCCAGCGGTGAGTATGCCAGATTTAGAGCGGACTAAGGCAGCTTTGTTACGATCGCCTTTTACTGTTTATCAGGATGCTTATTATCCTACTGAAACAGCGGAATATGCTCATCTGTTGTTACCTGCTGCTCAGTGGGGAGAAAAAACAGGCACAATGACAAACTCGGAGCGAATGGTAACTTTGTGTACTGCATTCCGCGAACCCCTGGGAGAAGCAAAAGCAGATTGGGAAATTTTTGCAGAGGTGGGTCGCCGTTTAGGATTTACAAATCAGTTTGATTTTGCTGACTCGGAAGCAGTGAGAGCTGAATTTCTTGAGTTGACACGCGATCGCCCTTGCGACCAAACTGATATTACCTACGAGCGATTACGGGAAAAAGGTCCGATTCAGTGGCCTTGCCCCGATAGTAGTGGGGTATCTCAGAAGCGTCTGTATACTAATTTCCGATTTAATACTCCTGATGGCAGGGCACGGTTTGCTACATTTTACTCTCAAGGTTTAGCAGAGCCACCAAATTTTGATTATCCTTTTGTGTTGACAACAGGGCGCTTATATGCTCATTGGCATACTCAAACACGCACAGGACGCATTGATAAAATTAGAAAAATGCACCCGATGCCTTTTATAGAAATTCATCCAAAGGATGCTCAGAAGTTAGAGATTGAAGAAAATGATTGGGTAGAGGTGCGATCGCGACGAGGTGCAGCAAGATTTCCAGCAAAAGTGACTAAAGCTATTACTCCAGGCACTGTATTTGTGCCGATGCACTGGGGGGCACTATGGGCAAATCAAGCAGAGGCAAATGCTTTGACTCATCCTCAAGTTTGTCCTGAGTCTGGGCAACCAGAGTTAAAAGCTTGTGCGGTGCAGTTGAGGCCAATTAAATTTGAAACTGCTGTTATGGAAGATTTGATGGAATCAGAGTATTCTGTAGAAAGATCGTCAGCGATATCTATGAAGGGGTGATATGGCGCTACGCGCAAGTCAGAAGTTATGAGGATGTAGGTGTAAGTTGGGTTGAAGAATAAAACCCAACGTCGTCTGGAACGATAGCCTAGCTTGCTGCCAACAAAAGTATAAATCAGAAGAAAAGAAGCCCACTAATGCTGAACTTCAAAAACAGTTGATCACATCTGCTAAAAAGACTGTAGACAGAGAATGGTTATCAGAGGTTTCTGCTATTCCATTACAGCAATCTTTAAATGATTTAAACCAAGCTTATCAAAACTTTTTTCAATCAACCAAAGGTAAGAGAAAAGGTAAACCTATAAAACCTCCACGATTCAAAAAAAGGAAATCAAGACAGACTGCTAAGTTTACAAAAGGAGGGTTTAAAATTGGTCAACATAAAGTTTATTTAGCCAAAATAGGAAAACTGAAAATTGTGTGGTCGAGAGAATTACCTGCTTCTCCATCATCAGTAACATTAATCAAAGATTCAGCTAATAGATATTTCTTAAGTTTTGTAGTAGAAATACAATCAGAAACTTTATCTGAAAATGAAAATTCAGTAGGTATAGATTTAGGTATTAAAACCTTTGCTACATTGAGTGACGGTACAAAGATTGATGCTCCTAAGGCACTCAAAAAACGAATCAAGAAATATCGAAAGTTAAGTAAGTTATTATCTAACAAAACCTTAGGGTCGAAACGATATGAAAAAGCTAGACTGAGAGTTGCTAAGTTCCATGCCAAATTAAAGGATACTAGGACAGATTTTTTGCATAAATTATCTACTGAAATAATTCGTGAAAACCAAACAATTGTTCTAGAAGACTTGTTTGCGAAGCATTCCGAAGGAAACGTTTCAGGTATGGTCAAAAACCGCAACCCACCCCCATCCCCTCCTGGGAGGGGAGCAAGAGGGGTGGGTTTCTGATTTAGGCTGGAGACAATTCCGGACTTTTTTAGAAGGGAAAGCAGAAAAATACGGTCGTGATTTTAGAGTAATCAGTCGTTGGGAACCAACATCCCAAATGTGCTCGTGTTGTGGTTTCAAAGGTGGTAAATTAGACTTATCAGTGCGAGAGTGGGAATGTCTCAACTGTGGTACAAAACACGACAGAGACGAGAATGCAGCAATAAATATATTAGTCGCGGGTGGGCAATCCGAGACAAAAAACGGGCATGGAGGCAAGTGTAACCCACCCCCATCCCCTCCCGGGAGGGGAGCAAGAGGGGTGGGTGCAGCAGCCTGTGAGATGCCAACCCGCCGAGGAGCCACGGCTCGGTAGGAATCCCCGTGCCTTTAGGCCGGGGAGGATGTCAACAAGGTTCTATATAGTTCTCTATTTTGTGTTTCCCAATATTTTTGTAGTGCTTCTGCGAAGAGCAAAAAAACTTTTTCAGTGGACTATAATTATAACACTATCATTCATAAGGATGCAGCTTTCTTTAGATTTTCTTTATAAATTAGCTCTTAGTCGTAATGTCATAAGTTAAACTTATTTTGTTATTTAATATAAATTATTTATATTTTTCAACAAATATCTTTGCAAAAACTTAAACAATTTAGTAATATGAAGAAAAGCAAAAGTTCAAACATAGGAAACCACAAACCATGAAGAACCCAACTATTGCAATTACAACAACAGCCAAAAAACACATTAATCAACAAACTCTGAACTCCTCATTCGATGAACTCACTGATATGGAACTGGAAATGTTAGTGTGGGAAAAGGGGATCTTAACAAAGCAAACTAAACCTGGTCAGCTTGGCGAAGAAAAATCAGAAAGCTTCTTCTCCTATGAAAAATTAGAACTAGAACAATTTCCCAGGCAAACAAATAGTTTACGCAGACAAAGAACAAGAATTTTAGAAGAATTAGATGAATTATCAGCAGAAGTAGAAAGGTTCTTATCGGCAGAAGAAAGTTCACTTGATGAAGAATCAGAAAGCTTATCCTCCCATGAACAATTAGAACTAAAAGAATTAGTAGACGAATTAGAAGTATCAGTAAAAGAATTATAAGCAGATGGAGAAATTTAAACCTGAAATATCATGTTTTTTCTCAACTCTGTTAATGTAAAATGGGCAGCTTTTCCCTGACCTTGTTCAAATTTTGTTATTCCTTAGTGAATTGCCCCTACTGATTCACCATAATCTATTTGGTTTAAAGCCCCAGACTGAAATTGATTCAATGCTAAATTACTCAAACTATCTACTTCATTAATCAAACTTTGTCTTTCCGCACGTTGCTATTGCCACACCGCCTACACAGCAAATAATGACATGATCGCCAAACCACCTGTTAACCCAGAAATAAGTTTTTGTCACTCTCTCTCGTATTTTCCTACTTTTCTCAACATACTCCCTCTCTTTTTCCGGAATTTTTTGCTCTGCTTTTTCCAACCAACTTTCTGCCTCTTTTAACAAACCCTCTTGCAGCAAAAAGTAATCCTTCCTTTCCTTTTCTCACTTATACCATTTATCAAAAACTTTTCTACGTTTTCTTGAGTAGGGGAGTAGGTGAGTAGGGGAGTGGGGGAGAAGTAAACATAAGAACAATTAATATTAAATTAGCTCAAATTAGCATGCAAAGTGATTTAACTTGTTTTAATTACTTAATAACTGAAGTGCTGCCTAAGTATAGCATTACTTTTGGGAATTAGTATTACTCAAATTATCCCTTAATATCATGTCCGGTAGCATCGTTTGTGTATAAAATTAAGGTGACAATAGGGGAAAACCTTTCAAAGGGGGGTTAGGGGGGATACATAGCTGCCTTACTCAAACCCCTAATTAGGGTTTTCTGAAAAAGTCTTATGGGTAAGGGTAGGAGACAACCCACCCCTAACCCCTCCTAGGAGGGGAAGACAGGAGTCAGGAGGAAAGAGAATGCGCGAAACATTTGCTCTTGGATGAAGATGAAAATTTTTTTTATACCGAACCCGAGCGGATTTGATATTACTACATCTATAGGACTACCTATAATTTTACTGTTTGATCGCAGACCCATAAATTTGCCATAACTGAATAATATTATCTTGCGAAACACTTACAAGTTGTTTGCTATCTGGACTAAAAACAATTGCACCATCACCTTTGATACTTCTCAACAATTTTCCAGTACCAAGATCCCACAGATTAATATTACCATCCTCACTACTACTAGCAAGTATTTTTCCATCTGGACTAATTGCGATCGCCTTAATTGCCTGAGAATGTTTTTCTAGAGTATAACGTACTTTCCAGCTTTCCACATCCCAGACTAAAATCTTACTTTCTCCCTTCATCGCATGAGCAATAGTTTGCCCATCTTCACTGAAAGCGATCGCTTCTATGCCACGATTATTATTTGTATTGGGTATAGAAAGATTTTTCAACAGTTGCCCTTGCTCTGCATTCCACAGTCGAATAAATCTCGGCCCTCCACTAGCTGCCATGCGCAGGCCACCAGCGCCAAAAGCAATAGGTTGAGTACCATTCATCCTGTGCAGTAGTTGCCCTGTATAAATATCCCAAGATTTCATTCCGCGATCGGCGCTGCATCCTATTACTGCTCTGCCATCAGCGGTGAAACCAACAGCAGTTACTACCCCTGAATGCAAAAAACTGACGAGCATTTCTCCTGTAGGAATATCCCATAATTTTACTGTACCATCTCCACTTCCACTAGCTAGAGTTCTTCCATCTGGACTAATTGCTACTGAGCGCACATTAGCTTGATGACTGGATAAAGTATCTAGCAATTTGCCTGTTTGTAAGTTCCACAGTAGGATATCTTGACCGCGACTACTGGCTAATATTTCTCCATCAAAACTAATGGTTACAGAGAAAGCAGAATCTGGTTGCTGATTAGATAGAGAGCGAACTAACCTTGGTGCTAGCACTAGATCGTTACTAATATCTGGCTGCGTTTCTGTATTTTCTGTTTCTGTGGTTGTTTGGGGTGAAGTTTCGAGTTGTTGTGTTTCAGGGTTATCGTCTGTTTCTGTTGTTTCTGGTGGAGATGTTATTGATGGAAGTGTATTTTCTATTTCTGTGGTTGCTTGAGGTGAAGTTTCGGGTCGTTGTGTTTCAGGGTTGTCGTCTGTTTCTGTTGTTTCTGGTGGAAGTGTATTTTCTGTTTCTGTGGTTGCTTGGGGTGAAGTTTCGGGTCTTTGTGTTTCAGGGTTATCGTCTGTTTCTGTTGTTTCTGGTGGAAGTGTATTTTCTGTTTCTGTCTTTTCTGTAGTTATTTGAGGTGAAATTTCTTCCGTGTCATTAGTCGCAAAGGTGACAGTTTCTTGATTTTCTGTAGCAGTATTTTCAGGCACAACTACATTTCTGCTAATTTGTCGATCGCTATCATAACCTTTATCTACTAAAAATTGACGCAAACTATCAAAATATACTTCGCGATCGCTGTTTTGATATACCTTTTCTATTAATTTCCAACCATCTTCTTTTTGACCTAACAAATATTTATTTGCTAGATAAGCTGCCAAAACTCCTTTGACATTTTGATTTTGACTAGAACGCTGATAAAATTCTAGCCAAAGTTCTGAAGCGCTAGTATTTATTTGTACTGGATATTGCCTAGTAACATCTAACATTTCTCCTTGACGATACTGCCAAATACGAATGGGAAATCTAGCATCATTTCTATTAGAAAATACGTTAGCAAATCTACCATCAACACTTTTAAATTCTGGAATATTATCTTTATCTAAATCTGTGAGTCTATAATTTACATTTCCCCAGAAATGACGCAACATAGAATATTTATTTCGTGTTGGTTCGTAGAGATAAATTAATGAATAAGTACCACTATCAAATACAACATCACTATTATTTATAGTTACTAAATCTACTAATACTTCTGATTCTCCATTTCCATCTAAGTCTAGTAACTGTACTTTCACGAATCTACCTGCTAATACTTCCATTTCAGTGTCAGATTCTGAGTCACCTGCTAAAGATTTAACTGGTATTGGTTCATTTAAAATAATTTCTCCATCTCTGATAATTTTCAGATTTAAGTTACTTACTAAATCTGTATTATTTGCTTGTTCGTAAATAATTTCTGCTTGTAAATTACCGTTGCCAAACCTTTCTACAATTCCTGGTGGTTCTGTATTTTCTGTAGAAGATTCTGGAGTAGTTTCTGAGTTAGTATTTGCCGTAGATTCTGGAGTAATTTCTGGTGCAGTTGCGGTAGTTGTTGATTGAGTATCTATATCAATTTTGGCAATGTATTCTGAGGGAACTTTAGAAACTAAACTATCATTATTTGTTTCAAAATTTGCAATAGATTGACAGAGAAAAGTAGCCACCTCTGAGCGAGTAGCATCTCGATTAGGATTTAGTTTCCTCACATTTGGATAATTTACAACAATACCTTTTGCTGTTGCTGCGGCAATAGATTTTTTCGCCTCTTCAGGAATTGCTTCTGCATCTTCAAAAATTGCGTTTAAATTTCGTTCTACAGATGCACTTGCTCGATAATTTAATCCTTCACTTAAAGCTGTTAATACTTGCCATCTTGTAATTTTGAGAGTAGGGTTAAAAGTTTTGCCTATATATCCGGATATAAAACCCATTTCATAAGATTTTTTAATTGCATTATAAGCCCAATAATTTTGAGGAACATCTACAAATTTAATCGGGTCGCGGATTAATTTTGCATCTGGAAAAGCCCTAGTAATCATTGCAGCAAATTCCGCTCTAGTTACAGGTGCATTAGGGCGAAATGTTTGATTTTCATAGTCGCCAGATATTATTTTTCGGTCTAATAAATCTTCAATACAAGCTTGAGCAAAATGATTTTGTATATCTTTTAAGGTTGTTTGACCAAGTGCTGGTTTGATAATTTTATGGTCAAATAACTTGGGATTGATTATGGTACTTAATGTTACAACTAAAGCAACTACAGGATGCCATTTATAATTTTTTATCATTAATTTTCCTCTACCAATTTTGAGTTCTAAAAAATAGCTCAACTTTTGTCATCTGAACTACTCAAGACTACCTTGAGAAGAAAGCTTTGATTACAGACTGACAATTTCTTATTTTAGCCAGTTTATTCTATCTTTGACTAAAGAAAATTATATTTGGTTCCATTTTCATTAGACATCTCCAAAAAAGAGGGAATAGGCAATAGGCAATGGGCAATAGGGAGAAGTAATTAATAATTTATGGATAAGAATTGATTTTCTTTTTGATCTTTACCAGAGGTCTATTAGACATTTGTCAATCAAAAAATGGGTGCTTTTTAGAATGTTTCATTCAGGATTACGAGAAAAGGCTTATTTCAACAATTAATAATTACCTTTTCTTAAAATTGTAGGATTATTAAAAGGATTTTTTATCGTTGTAGGGCGACAACCAGTATCCCAGTGAAGGAGAGATTGTAAAACTTAATTATTCGATAATTTATCAAAATAATATGGGTCGCGCAACCCCGCCTTTTAAGGCGAAATATTTTTGGATAGTTGCTCAAATCCCCGTTACAAAAATCACTTCTGTACGGGCGAACGGCCGTTTGCTTCGCATAACTATTGTTAACACCCCTACTGAATTCTGACTTCTAACTTCGTTAAGGAGAGTTTTATTGATTGAATAATTAATACCAATTTGATAATTCTTTGCTACAAATAACTATGTTATTTCTTAGGATTAAGAATGAATAGCTTTGACACCATTTTTGATGTCATCATTTATATTTTTATTTGAATAAAAATATCCTCTATATTCTTTTGTTAGCCCTGATTATTCTCAACATTCTTTTTTCACGCTTGATATAAGAAGCAAGAAGAAAAAAATGATAAATCTACAGCATATTTCAAGTAAATGAGGTACAAATATGAAGAGCAAAGTGTTTGTAGTGCAGGCATCTTGCCCGCGAATGGTGTACCTTACTAATATGAAGTGCGCTGTATTTATTGATCTATCTTTCGTTACTTAATTCTATCTGTTTTGTTTGTTTGTCACATTTTGTCTATGGTAATAAATTTGTAATTTTTTTCTAGTAAAATCGGAGTTATTTCAGCAGCTATTTTTGCCACATCTTGACCGCCATAAAATCCATCATGCAAAACAATAATAGAACCATTAGAGGTTTGCTGAACTACTCGATTAACTACAACTGAAATTCCTGGTCTAACCCAATCTTCAGGTACTACACTCCACATAACATTTCGATATCCCCATTCCTGTAATAACTTTAAAGTTTGAGGTAGAAATACACCATTGGGAGGACGAACATCACAAACTAATTTTGCTTCTAATCCACAAGCATTATAGATAGAAAGCTGCGTTTTTTTTAAACTAGATTTAAGTTGAATAGGAGTTAGTTGAGGAAATGATATATGTTCGTAGCCATGTAAACCAATCCAATGACCTTTTTCATATACAGCTTTAGCTATTTCTGGATAACGATCTATACATATACCTAACCAAAAAAAGTTAGCTTTAATCTGATATTTATCTAGAACTTCTAATAATTGAAGTGTATATTCTGGATGTGGTCCATCATCAAAAGTAAGAGTAATTTCTGATTTTTGTGTATTTCCTTGCCATAAACAATTAGGGAAAGCTGATTTTAATATTGGATGTAAAATAGGAAATAAAGGTGCTAATGCCATAGATATAAATAGAAGTTATTTTGCCCTAAATTATATCTTAAAGAAGGAAGAAGGAAAAAGCAAGAGGAGGAAAAGGAGAAAGTTTTTTTGATCACTAATTATCCAGACATAATATTACAAGGGTATATTTGCATCAAAAGTTTAGAGGCAAACAGCAGTAAATGGGATAGAGGCAATAATTGAAAATACTTCAAGATACCCCACCTCTCCATCTCCCCATCCTCCCCATCTCCACCTCTACAAAGGTGTTCCAAATACTTGCGTCCAATAATTATTGAAATTAACGCTACCAGTATCATTTTCTAAGAAATAGTAACCAACACCAATTTCCTGCAAATTTGGATCGAGAATGTTGGCGCGGTGTCCTGGACTATTCATCCATCCTTCTACTACTGCCTCCGGTGTCAAATACCCTACCGCAATATTTTCTGCCCAAGCTGAAAAGTCGTAACCTGTAGTTTCAATACGATCGCCTGCTGAAGAACCATCTAACCCTGTATGGTCGAAAAAGTCTTGCAGTGCCATATTCTCTGTGTGAGTTTGCGCCGCCTGACCTAATAATGGGTCTGTGCTGAGGGGAGATAAACCCAACTGGGTGCGCTCTTGGTTGGTCAGTTCGACAACTCTATTAATGAAATTTTGATTATCTGTTTCAGTATTCAGACCTTCTTCAAATAAAAAATTGGCGCTACTGAGACTCCCTGCAGACACATTATTTACTAGCGCTATAGTTTCTCCAGTGAGGCGATCGACTATCGCAGTATTTTGCTGACTACCACTACTATTTTCTAGACTGATATTGTCAAAACTTAAACCATCGGGTAGTTGAATTATATCAATACCATTTTCAAAGTCAGCTATTTCATCCACACCTGCACCACTTTCTAAGACAAACACATCGCTACCTGTTCCACCATTGAGAGTATCCTGTCCCAAACCACCACTGAGAGTATCATTATCCCGATCACCAAATAAAACATCATTGCCCTCGTCCCCAAAGAGGCGGTCGTTATTTTTGCCTCCAAATAAACTATCCCCACCATTGCCCCCTCTAACAACATCAGCTTCGCGATCGCCACGAACTAAGTCGTTACCATTGCCACCTTCTACTGTATCATTGTCTTTCCCACCCATTAAAGTATCGTTGCCTCCCCCCCCAATAAGGCTATCTTCACCCCGGTTTCCCAGGATGAATTCCGAGTCTGAAGACCCCGTAACTGTATCGTTGCCACTAAGAGCAGCTAACCCATCGGGAAAATTAGCGAGTTCTCCAGGAGAAAGAGCGATCGCTTCTGCATTATCGGTGGCGAGTAAATTATTGCCATTAGGTGTGAGTTCGGTTTCCATTTGTTACCTGTTTTATTAGTTTTTTTTTACTTAGACAGGACTTACGCAGAATCGTTATATCCAGTAGGGGCGAATGGCATTTGCTAACGCAAAGCTCCGCTAACGCCCCCTACAAATAGGCATTTACCGAATAATTAATAATTAATAATTAATAATTAAATAATTCTGGTTTAAAGCCGACCCTTTTAAGGGGAAAAAAGCGGTCGATATTCGTAGCTTCCCGAAGGGTGGGATAGATGGGTTTCCTAACCATATCCAATCGACCAAGAGAAGAAATAATATTTCCTTATATTCAATCAAGGACGGTTTTAACCAGAGGTAATTATCAATTATCAATTAATGAACCCCTACGGATAGCATATTGTCTAATAATTTATGTAAGTCCTGTTAGAATTAAATTCTGGTCAAAGCTGGTTTAATTTAACAATTAGTAATTGTCGCAAATTCAAATTAAATTCATACATCTACCCGTAAAAACACATATTTAGATATCTGGAAGAAAAGATTCACAAAACAGTAGTAAAAATTACTGAGAAATTGTTGTCTAAAGTCTCCCCTTTTAAGGGGATAAAAAAAACAGAATTCCCTATTTTCGTAGCCTCCTTATTGCAGAGGTACTGATAACTGATAACTGATAACTGAAATGACCCTTCATCTCCCATTTTTCAGATAGATAAACCACAAAGCCAAAACTACAATTAACAGTACAGACATTCCGGAAAACATTCTTGCTTTGGTCTACTTTGACCGAAGTGAGTAAAAGACCATCAAACAGTTGTAGTGGTGCATAGTAATGGTAGAGAGAGTTTGGGGAGTTTGGAGACCCACCCCTAACCCCTCCTGGGAGTGGAATCTGGGGAGTTTGGGAAGAAATTAAAAAATATATCTCTTCACCATTACGCGAGCAGGACAACCCAAAAAGTTAACAAAACTTTGCAATTTGACAGTGGAACCTCTAACCCACAAACTTGTAAAATCCAGGTGAACTATTAGAGAGGAATAGATTAAAATGAAAAAATATGTCTGTAATGCTTGTGGATATATATATGACCCAGAAGAAGGAGACGAAGATTCAGGAATAGCACCAGGAACACCCTTTGAAGAAATTCCCGATGATTGGATTTGCCCAGTTTGCGAAGTAGGCAAAGATGATTTTGAACCAATAGAAGAGTAACTATAGCGCTACGCGCAAGTCAGAAGTCAAAACTCAGAAGTCAGAAGTAATCTCTGACTTAGTTTTTCCTGCGAAAATGCTGCGCAAACAACATTTAGTAATGTTCTAAGTTATGCTTCGACTGCTATAATATATAGACTGCTATAATATATATATTTCAACAATTGATAATGAACAATGAATAATGGATAATTACCTCTCTTTGAAAGAAGAGAATTGAACTTAAGGAAAATATTTTCTTTTGATTTTCTTCATAAATGAAGAGGTCTTAGACCAAATTAAGCAACTATCAACTATTAATTATCAATTATCCATTATCCATTGATAAAATGTTTTTCCCACCTCTTAAAATTGTAGTTGTAGGTGGGGGAGCAGCAGGTTTTTTTGGAGCGATCGCCTGTAGCACCCCCCACACAAATGTGACCATCTTAGAAGCAGGGCGACAAACTCTGGCTAAAGTGCGTATATCTGGCGGTGGTCGTTGCAATGTTACTCACGCTTGCTTCGACCCAGGAATTTTTGTTCAAAATTACCCCAGGGGAAGTAAAGCGCTTCGGGGTGCATTTAGTCAATTTCAGGCTCGTGATACTGTGGAATGGTTTACTGCAAGGGGCGTACAGTTAAAAACAGAAGCAGATGGACGGATGTTTCCCACTACTAATGATTCTGCTACAATTGTTGAGTGTTTAACTAGGGTCGCATTAGACCGAGGTGTGAATATTCGCACGGGTGCAGCAGTGGTTTCTTTAGCACGAAAGTCAACGGTGGGGGATAATAATTTATTTGAAATCAGATTAAAATCGGGAGAAATTGTGGAATGCGATCGCCTACTTTTAGCGACTGGTAGTAGTCCTCTTGGTTATCGTTGGGCAAAAGCATTGGGTCATCAGGTTATAGCACCTGTACCTTCTCTATTTACTTTCAAGATTTCTGACCCACGTTTCCAAGGGTTGGCAGGTATTTCGGTTGAGAATGTTTGTTTACAACTGCCGATGGCTAAATTAAAACAGATAGGACCTGTACTTGTGACTCACTGGGGTTTAAGTGGTCCGGCAATTTTGAAATTATCCGCCTGGGGTGCAAGATTTCTCCATGAAAATGACTATCAAGCTAGTTTATTTATTAATTGGTTATCTAAGCTTAACCCAGAGGATATACGAACACAGTTATTAGCACTCAAAACTCAGGAAAAGAAAGCGATCGTTAATAGTTGTCCGTTTTCTTTACCGCGCCGTTTGTGGGAAAGTTTAATTATTGCTGCGGATATTGACCCGCAAAAACGTTGGGGGGAGTTATCAAAGAAAGCTATTAATAAGTTGATTTTAGAATTAACTCAAGGTAAATATCAAGTTCAGGGTAAAGGGGTTTTTAAGGAAGAGTTTGTTACTTGTGGTGGGGTGAATTTGAAAGAAATTAATTTTAAAACTATGGAAAGTCGTTGTTGTCAGGGGTTATATTTTGCGGGTGAAATATTAGATATTGATGGAGTTACAGGAGGCTTTAATTTTCAAAGTGCATGGACAACTGGATGGTTAGCAGGTCAAGGGATGAAGGTTAGGTGTTAGGGGAGTTGGAGTGGGGGAGATGGGGAGTGTGGGAGTGGGGGAGATGGAGATATTGAGAAAGATTTGGCAATGGTGCTCAGATGGAACCTTTTTCAGCGTTGCTGAATTGAGCGGGTTTGATATAAAAACCTGAAAAAACTTAAATCAGGACTTAGGCAAATTGACTTTGAAACCACCATCTGTAGGGGCAAATGGTATTGGCTAACGCCAAGCTCCGCTAACGCCCTCACTATATCTAGAATCACCATCTGTAGGGGCGAATGGTATTTGCCCTCGCTTACAGCGCTTTTGCCGATCTCTGAATCACATCGTCATAACCAAAAACCTGTAGGGGCGACCAAAAACCTGTAATATCAGGCGTTGCTGATTCTAGGTATGATTTGATAATTTTGTATTTGGGATTTTTTATTTTGGATGCTTTGAACTACTTGTTAATATTAACTTTTCCCTATTCCCTCCATACCTATTCCCTATAAACCTACTTTCATACCTTAATTCAGCAATGCCTAATATCAAATCCAGTTAATTGCACATAGAATCTGCTGATATAATATCTGTTTATAATTCTATAATTAGGGCTTACCGATCAATTATCAAACCATTGACAAGTAAAGCTTTGAGCCTTCTTGGATTCCCAAGGGGTGCGCTTGTTTTAGCCTAAAACCTTCAAAAAGTTAGCATAAAGGGCAAACTAAGGACAGAAAAATTGAGACACAAAACTTAGATCCTACCTTCTGGCTAATTCCCATTTCTCCAGTATAGCTGTCTCCAGTATAGCTATCTGCTACCCCTACTAAAAGACTTTTGAGCGCAAACCCTAATTACTTCAAGACTAGACATCTCCACCAAAAGAGGGAGTAGGGAGTAGGAGGAAAGAATTGATAATTTATGTACGATAATTGATTTGATTTTTGATGATTGCAGATGTCTATTTAATCTCCCATTTTCCCCTCCTGGGAGGGGTTAGGGGTGGGTCCCCTACTCTCAACTATATAATAAGTATTCGACCGGATTTGATATAAGGGCGATCAAAAACCTCTAAGGGCAAATGGCCATTCGCCCCTACTATGTTAAATCAAAATCAACCCACTTTGAACTTCCAATTCCGTGATACCAATAAAAATCGCTATTAAATCCCCACCTACAAAAACTCCAGTACCTCCTTGAGTCTCTATTGAAGAAGGACCCAACACAACTCCATCGCCACCAAACGTAATAATTACATCACCTTCAAGATTATCAAAATCAGTAATTACCCCATAATCACTACTACCTGCACCACTATAAAAAGCAACATCACTATTACCTAAAACAAAGGTATCAGCACCCGCACTACCAGTCAAAAAATCAATCTCATTTTCTCCAGACTGACGACCTGCACCAATAATAAAATCATCACCAATACCACCAACAATAGTATCATCGCTCAAATCTCCACTGAGGGTATCATTTCCTCCACCACCATCAAGAAAATCATTATCTTTACCACCAAATATTAAATCTTCAGACTCTCCCCCACTCAATTCATCATTACCCAACTCTCCTAAAATGAAATCAGAATCAAAACCACCATCAACTATATCGTTACCCTTACCTCCACGAATAGTATCATTACCTGAATTTCCCTCCAGACGGTCATTATCTTTATTACCAAAAATACTATCGTTACCATCATTGCCAAAAATAGTATCATTACCTTCATTTCCGGCAACACTGTCATTGCCTATCCCTCCATCAAGGCGATCGCTATCTTCATTCCCACCAATACTATCGTTACCATCATTACCAAAAATACTATCACTACCGACATTGCCGACCAAACTATCATCACCCCCACCCCCATCTATCTCATCACTACCTTCATTACCAACAACAGTATCATTACCCTCACCACCATCTAGAAGATCGTTATCTTGATTGCCCAGAATACTATCATCTCCTATTTCGCCATTAATGGTATCAGCTCCTTCATTACCAAAAATGGTGTCATTGTCTATCCCCGCAAAAATACTATCACTCCCGGGACTACCAAACAAACTATCTTCACCTGCTTGCCCATCAATTGTATCATTACCACCAAGTCCAAAAACGGTGTCATTGTTAGGAGTGCCTTGAATAAACTGAGGAGTATTATTACCAATAATGGAACCTGGTGGAAATTGACCGTCTGGTATGAAAGGAGGTGCAGTAGGAATATTTACACCATCAATAATACTGGTACTATTAACATCTATTCTGCCATTTTCTAGAGTTACAGTTCCAGAAATTGCGATGGGTTGATTTGGCTGTAAATTTAAAGCTATAGCATTAAATTCATCTAATAAGTTAACAAAGTATATTTGACCATTAGAATTTAAAATAAATTGGCGATCGTCAACTACAAAACCAACAGTTCCAGATATAGTTTGTAGTCCGACAATTGGTGGTGGAGGTCTGGTCGAATCATCGTTAATCAGAATAGTATTGATTAGATTTAATCGGTTATCTTCTAAATTTATAAATCCTGTTACTGTGATTGATTGACCAATTTGTAAGCCTAAGATTGAAGTATTTAGTTCATCTATAAGGTCAACAAAGAAGTTTTGACCATTGTCAGCGGTCAAAATAAAAGTATCATTACCAGTAATAGAAAATATTGTTCCTGCGACTTCTGTTAATGTTAATTCTAATTGGGTTCTGGTAATAATAGTTGTCATAATTTATGGTTTTAGTTGATATTTGCTGAAGAAGGAAGAAGAAAGAAGTGGATGGGGACTCAAACCTCAACCAATTGTAAATACCGTGTAGACGGCGGGATCTTAAACCCAAAAGAAAAAGATAAATATTGATAAATAGCTAATGTTAAACTTAAAAAATACTTAGTTTCTGTATTTCTATAATAGTCAAATATTGAATTGAATAGATAATAGAAGTCTAAGGAAAGGTGAAGACATATCAAAAGCTTAAAACTCAGATATAGGACTACGGATTTAGGTTAGGACACTACTAAACCCTGTTTGCGGAGCATTGACCTAGGAAAAACGAGCGTCAGAGATTACTTCTGAATCCATGACTTTTGACTTCTAACTTGCGCGTAGCGCTATATCTCCAAAAATTATACAAACTTCTTCTGAAACCTTTGTAGGGACGCTCCATGGAACGTCCCTACTATTTTGATGATAATGACATCCTACTTAGATGTATAACAGAAGGAAGAAGGTAGAAGGAACAATCTGGCGTTACCTGAGTTTTCAGCTTTTGATATGTCTTCACCTTCCCTTAAACTGCTACAATATGAAATCAGGTTATACCATTATCGTAAAACTACCTCTACTCAATACATACCTTTCACGGAATACCCCTAGATAATTTCCATACTCAATTCTTCCTTTCTCCTGACTCCTGAGGACTGACTCCTGAGGACTGACTCCTCAATCATAATCAAAATTTATTCCGATTCAACTGAGAGGGGAAAAGTATCGGGTTTCACGAGAATTGTAGCAATCTTACGATTACGAATTACTTCCAGTGCTAAATCTTTTCCAACTAAACTTTGTTCTACCTGTTGCTGAACTTCTACTGGACTTTTAACTGCCACTCCACCTACTCTCTGAATCACATCTCCTTGACGCAAGTCAGCTTTAGCTGCTGGAGAATCTTCTATAACTCGCATAATCACAACACCCTGATTTTGCTGAATATTCATGTCTAGTCGTTTATTAATTTCATCTCTGACTTCTGGCGTTAAATCAACCATTGAAATACCTAAAAATGGATGGTCTACTTTCCCATTATCAAATAACTCATCAGCAATTCTTTTTGCCGTTTCTATCGGAATAGCAAATCCTAATCCTTGAGCATCAGCTCTAATCGCTGTATTGATGCCAATTACTTGACCACGGCCATTCAAAAGTGGGCCACCAGAGTTGCCAGGATTAATCGCGGCATCTGTTTGAATAAAACGGACTCGTTTGTCTGGAATACCTACTTGAGAACTGCTACGACCAATAGCACTGATAATTCCTACCGTCACAGTATTGTCTAAACCGAGAGGATTGCCAATAGCGATCGCCCATTGTCCCGGAATTAATTTTTCTGATTTGCCAATGGACACTTCTGGTAGACCTGTGGCCTCAATTTCAATTACAGCCACATCTGTGAGTGAGTCTACACCTTTAACCTGGCCTTCAAAAACTCGACCATCTTTCAGTGTCACCTGAACTGTATCAGCTCCACTAACTACATGAGCATTTGTAATTAAGCGACCATTAGAATTAATAATTACTCCAGAACCAGTACCACGTTTAACGCGTTCTTCTGGAATAGGCAAATTTTCCCCAAAGAAACGTTTAAATAAGGGATTTTGAAAAGCTTCTGGAACTTGAGTTGTTAACTTTTTAGCTGCATCAATACGGACTACTGCTGGACCTACTTTTTCTACTGCTTGAGCAATAAAGTTATAGTTAGTCGGTTCAAGTAGAGTATTTTCAGAGTTTGAAGGTGACGGGTAATCTGGCGGTTGCTGCTTGACTACAGGTATTACATTAGAGTTTATGGTCAAACCTTTGGCTTCGATATAACGATGACCCAACCATCCTGTGCCACCACCAATAGATAGTAGAGAAAAATATAAAGTCAATTGCTTGAAGGATAAAGTCATTTTTTTCCTGGGATATAATTCTTTGGATTTAGATATAGATATTTAAGAGGTAAGATCAGTATAATTGGCCTTTTTCAGATTAACAAAAGTAATTCGATTGATAATTTAAGGACTTTTTTTGCCTAATTTTTGTCTAACCCCCATTCACAAGGTTTCTTGGTCTAAAAAAGCGCTTTGGACGAGCAGATATAACATTTCTCAGTAAGCGTGAGTTACACTGCTGGAGATCCCCTACTACCCCCCTTGACAAGGCAGGACTAATTCTTTGTCCTCAGAGAATATTCATAAGAAATACAAAAAATTGTGCAAGCAAATATAAGAATCTCCCCACATTCCGCTCCTGGGAGAGGTTAGGGGTGAGTCCCCATCTCCCTATAAATTTTTTTCTAGTGACAATAAATTGACCCTATCCTTGACAAGGGGGAAACCGGAAGTCCTCCTTTTTTAGGGGGATCGTTGATGTACCGAAAACTGCTATATTAAATTTCTAGTTGTAGTGGCACGCCACTTGAAAAATTCAAAGAATATGTTGAACAGCAAGAACCTCCTAATTAATTTTTTTGCTGGTCGGGATTCAACAGTCACGCTAACTTACCTTGTGTTCCAGATCTTTTCCCGATATTTTAAAGATAAATAAAAATTTGTAATGTCCTACTATATTTATAAGATTATAAGTTACCTAATATTAAATTAAGTCATTAGATTGTTGTCAAAACCAAATTTAAGACTTTTACCTTATTTATTGTTAATTAGTTTAAAACATCTTAAAAGACATGAACCTATCCCAGTAATCAGATTTTTAGTAAAAGTCCTAAATATTTTAAGAGTTAAAAACGAAAAATTCAGCTTTTCAAACACATTTTACTTAAATAAATAAGTCTGTTAATAAATAAGCGTGTTAAAAATAGTGGAATAGGTTCACTGATTTTCAGTATTTTCTCCAAAGCACCACATTCATACAAATTTCTGATTAATATCTCTGTCAGGTGAAAGTATTTGTGAAAGTGAGTGCATTTTATATCTGTAATTTTGATAATTCCGCTACCGTAAGAGTTATTTTAGGCTTTGTTGCACTTGGATAGAAGGTAACAAAATCTATATGAGCTTGAGATGCTTAACTATACTCACACCTTAGCTTGTGGCATTAAAATTTAGTAATCTTAGTCTACTAATATCATTCATTATAGTTATACAGGGTCTGGCAAACATTTTCTGGGAAGAACTAAGATAATGAATTTATTTTTCTTTTTTTAAGGTAAACTATGGGAACTTTCGCATTTAGATAAATTGGTATTATAAAAAAACTACAGATACATAATAGAATCTAGTCTCTGATGATACCTACTGAAATTAATAAGAACAAGAAACAACAATTAGCACAAACAAAACCACAAAATAAAATCCTGAATAAGCTACTTTCTCTTGAGATTATTGCTCCAATAATTTTAGGAATTATAGTACTGTTAACCTGGGAAATTTCCGTGAGAGTAATGAATATTCCTCCCTATTTATTCCCAAGTCCAATATTAGTATTTCAGACAATGATTCAGGAATGGAATCAATTATTTGCTTCTATGTTAATTACCGTCAAAATTACAGTTGTTGCCTTAGTAGTAGCAGTAGTTTCAGGGGTGTTAATTTCCATGTTATTTGCTCAGAATAAATTAATTGAAAGAAGTTTGTTTCCCTATGCAGTAATTTTACAGACTACTCCTATTGTTGCTATTGCTCCTCTAATTATTATCTGGTTCAAAAATAATACTTTTGCAGCTTTAATTTTCTGTGCTTGGATTGTCGCATTTTTCCCGATTATTTCTAATACTACTTTGGGATTAAATAGTGTTGATAAAAATTTGAGCGATATGTTTAAGCTATATGGAGCATCTCGTTGGCAAACTCTAATTTATTTGAGATTTCCTAGTGCTTTACCTTATTTTTTAGGTGGGTTAAAAATTAGTGGCGGTTTAGCATTAATTGGAGCTATAGTAGCAGAATTTGTTGCAGGTACAGGGGGGACTCGTTCCGGTATTGCTTATCAAATTTTAATCTCTAGTTACAACTTAGAAATTCCTAGAATGTTTGCTGCTTTATTTTTAACTACAGGTTTAGGAATAGTTATCTTTGTTTTGTTTACAGTTTTATCAGATTTTCTATTAAAAGATTGGCATGAAAGTTCTCTACAGAAAGATAGTTAAAATATAAGCATTCAGGGTGCATCTCAATGCGTGAATAAAGCCAAAAAATTATCGCTTTTAGGCAACAGCTCCGAAAGGCAACAGCTCATCTGGGAATATACTGGAAAAAAGTATTTTTGCACATACAGAGATACACCCTATTCATACCTAATGTTGAATATAATTGCTTATCGCTTAATTGAGATGCACCCAGCATTCAGCCGTCAGCCATCAGCTATCAGCTATTGCTTTTTATTTAGGATAAAAGCAATATTTAATTGTCTTATACCATTTTTATATGAGGTTGCATAGAATTTGAAATTCATTAAATCAATCTATATTTATCTACACTTACCTGTGGTCAATTATGCTTTAAATATTATTCTACGCAGCTTCATTTCAATTTGGTATTACTACAAAAGTTGGCTCCCTTGTCCTTAAAGTCTATTTTAATTTAAACACTGTCCTAAAATAGAGAGTCTTGTTGCTGATAGCTGACAGCTAATAGCTAAATGCTTACTTTAAAATTTAGGAGGGGTCAGGAGTCAGTAGGATATGCTTAAAAATAGCTGCTTTTTGATTTTAGATATTTATTTCTATCCTTTTCCCCTTTTTTCAATATTTACCCCCTCTTCCTTCTTCCTTCTTCCTTCTGCCTTCTTCCTTCTTCCTTCAAATATCTAATTTGGTTTATGAATAATTTTCTCAACTAATCTGCGCTTTACATTAGAGTCAATTCCAATCAACCTCACATAATCATTTTGATGTTCAGCTAAACAATTTTCTACAGCATTAATCACCTCTTTTTCTCCCTGACTATCTATTGTTCCACAACTTTTCCATGACCCTGTTTTATATCTACGCTTATCTGCATATTCCATTCCAATTTTCAAATCATCTTGGAGAATTTTTTGCACTTTTTCTCTAACTTCTGAACTGAGATTATTATTTTTAACGTTATGATTAACCCTATTTTCTATTAACTGATTAGATATAGTTACTTCTGGAGATAAATAGTTAGAATTTGGCGCAACTTTTTCCGACCGCTCTACCTGAGCACCACCGAATAATCGAGATTGATTATATTCTTCAACTAATCGCAATTCTCGGATACGTTGTTGTTCTCCAACCATAATTTTTCCATATTCTAGAAGATGAGATAGATTAAAATTAGGTTGGGGAAAATCTGGAATTTTTTCTACAGAATTCACTACCCGTTTGGAAATATTTTCTATTCCTACTTGATGAATAAAATCACGAATCTGTTCATCATATATTCGACTGCGTAAAGCACTGAAAAAATCTATAGCTTGGTCAGAAAATTCATCTACTAAATTCTCAATATCTCTGGCAGAAAGTTCATCAGTTTTAAATATGCCACCCACTATACCAATTCTATCTTCTCGATTTGGTTCCCAATAAAATTTCTCCATTCGACCATCTCTAATTAAAGGTGCATAGAGGGTAGAAAAATCATTTCCAGTCACAATAATTGGTATTCGATGTAGGGGAGTTTCATCATAACTACCAGGCAATTGTACATTAGTAGGATTATCAGCAATATTCATCAAAGTAGCATTTACTAATTGAGTATTTACCGTATATTGAGTACCCCCATCAAATCTACCAGCACCTGCATCTAAGTCATTAATAAATAAGGCGCACATTCGACCTTGAACTTTGATTTTTTCTGATGCTTCTCGATAACGTAAACGTAATAAACGTGCTGGGTCTCCTGCATCTTTACTTTCTAATTCTCCGCCAGATATTGTGACAGGTTCAATTCCCATTTTTTCAAATACTAATTGGCATTGAAAGGTTTTTCCTTCTCCTTTTCGTCCATGTATTCCTAATATTAAAGGCATTCTTACTCTAGGTAAGTCTAAGAAATTTTTGGTAATATGAACAGCTAGTTTATCTATAAATCTGGGTGATATGTAATATGGCATTTCAGTTATTAGTTATTAGTTATTAGTATCTGAGTTTGAAAGTGTAGGTTTCAAACCTTATTTCTTAGTCACCATATCATTTTTCTGGCAATGTTTATCAAGTTAATGTTTGTTGAGGTTTAAGATTACTCTTTGAAATTAAATTTCCTTTCTTTAAGCTTTAAGAAGAATTTTAAATTTTCAGTGGATTTAGGTTTTTTATCTAATACACGAGACTCTACGGTAACTGCGATATAATTAATAGTTATGCTTTGAGTGTACAACGCTTGCTTGAAAAACACTCTAACAAGTGTCAAGTTAAAGGAACAAATTCGATGTTACCCTCTGAATTACTTTATGAGTGACTTGAAATTAATTTATCAATATAAAGATACAACTTTAGTTCAGCCAGAAGTTAGGTTTGGTGATTACCCTCCTTCAAAAACAGAGAAAAAGTTTGTTAGCCGTCATGTTTATAAAAAAGAGAATAGTTCGCAAGATATTTGGCGTAAATTGGAATTATTAGAATTAAAGGAATTTGTCAAAGAGCAATACTGGGTATTAGTAGATTTTTTTCATGGGCAACCTGGAGGAAGAGAAAGAGAAATCAGCTATACTAGAGAAACTGGTTTAACAATTCAGAGATTTGAAGAAATTTCTTCAAAGCCAGGTATTAGCTCATCTCAAGAATTAGGAGCTGATGGTTTTAAATTGAGATATAAGGTGTCTCAGGAGTTAAGTAGATCGACAAGTGAAAGTATCACTATTGCTGAAAAAACTTCTAAGAAACACACAACTAAAATTCCACCCCAGTCTTTTGAGTGGTATTTTGCCATTTATCAGCTAATTGATGTATATACAATTAATACAGTACACTATAGGTTAAACTCAACCTCTTTAGAGGCTTTGAAGCTAAGTTCTATGGTGGTAGGTTCATTTTCATTCCCTTTAGCTGGACTTTTGTTAAATCCTTCCAAAGAGGTTATAGCAAGGACAGATAAAGCAAAAGCAGACGTAGCTAAGAGAAACTTTGCATCTGGGTTAAAGCAGTACAGTGGTAACTCTGACTACACCTTTAAGTCAGAGACTTTTGAAGTTCCAACTCTTTATTTTTGCGAGAAATGTGACCCACCATTAAAGTAAACTATTCCAGGTGTGGTGCAATATAAAGTTGAACTGGTTAACGACAATATAAAAAGATGAAAAATATTGGTAAAAAGTCTACTTCTATTCCTACTATTAATTTTTTCCTAATGTAGTGCTAACTTCTGCAACACACATAAATGTATTTTTGTCAATTGCCAGTTAAATAGGGTCGAGAAAATTAGTTAGTCATCTTTCAAGCAATAAAGAGCGATCGCTACCTAAAATAACGACAGAATAAGGGTTTACAAGTTTATTTTTCCATTAAGCAATAAAACTTCCTTGGATTATAATTAAATTTACCATATCACGAAATTGAGAAAAATCGCTGAAAGTATTGAAATTTTGTTAGTTTATTCACCAATATTATTGTCAGAGATTGATAACAAAGTTTTAAATTTTAAAATACACAACCTGAAAAGTATAATTAAAACTTGTCAAAAATCTCTGACTACCATTGAGACAAAGATTTTGAGAAAAAAAAGACATCTATTTGGTATCTTTGTCCGCGATTAAATTTTTGGGCGTTGCTGATTGGTAATGATTTTTAGATTAAGTATCAACGTAAAATATAAGCTTTTTCTTTGTTGAATAAAAAGTCATTTTTAGGGGCGAGCAGCACCCAATGATTACATCATATCATAACCTTTTTGGAGATGCAACGAGAAATACCTTGCCGTTTTTTTTAAGCTTCACAAAATGCAGATTAATCATCCGTGTATCCGTGGTCAAATCCTTGTCTAGCAAGAACTTCTCCCACTCTGAAAAAAACTTTTTCAATGTTGCTCAAATTTAATAGTAAGTAGCTGAAAGTAAAATTGAAAAACTTATATTCAGCAAACCCTACTTAATCTAAAAATCATTACCACTCAGCAGCGCCAATTTTTGAGTTACGAGTCGGTAAGTGGAATAGAGCCAACACAGAAATATTTTCATTTTGTTCAGCTCCTGCAAATCTTTCCATCTATACCTCCTAAGTGGAAGATCGCCAACATTTTCATTTGGTTAAGCTCCAGGCGCGCCAAAGGATTTCCGCTTCCATACTCACAATTTTTGTGATATCATAAAATTTATAAGGAATTGTTCGCCCCTACGTATGACTTTTTATTCAACTATTTTCCCTAACTGAGAGACAATCAAATCTTCAGGAATTTTTCCCAGGAGCAATACCAGAAATATTTTCATTCTGTGAAGCTTCCATAAATAGTGGTTTTTTCTCATCAAATCTTTCCATCAATAACTCCCCAGTGAAAAATCATTAACATATTCATTTTGTGAAGCATCCTAAAAAATGCGGCGTGCCAAAGGTTTTTCGGTTCCATGATCACAATTTTTGTGATATCATAAAGCTTATAAGGGTTTGTTCGCCCCTAAGCATGACTTTTTATTCAACAAAAGCATAGCATAGTTTTGATTGCGATCGCTCAGTTTGCAGAAAGGAAAGTTAATGTAAATGTAAAAGATACGGTTAGGGGTTCTATGGAATGTGGAGTCGTTGAAGTTTTAAAACAAATTAAAAAACCCAATTTCTTTTGCTAGTTGAAACTGGGTTTTGGAATAAAAATAAATATAAAAATAACTAAAGAGTTTGTCTAGAAATCAACTTTTCAAAATGAGCCTGAGTTTGCTGCAACATTTCCTCACGACCATCTTTTGCTTGATTAAGAGAAGGAACTAAATTACGAGCGTGTAAAGTCATGTGAAATTGTAAATCAGCCACATATTCACTAACATCTTGATGTAAAGAACAAGATGGATATTTTTTAATTTCTGAATTCAAAATTTTTTCCTCCCCTAAATTATTTGAGCTTGTTTATGATTAGAAACGGTAGCACGGAAATTATTTTATGTTGCAGCTTAGTAACGAAGCTTAATATTTTTCAGTAAATAAAATTATATTTCTTTACATAGTATTTAAAAAAAATTTTTCGACAATAAATAGTTACCGAAAAATTGTGGTTGAAATCCTCCTATTTTAAGAGGATAAAAAGAAAAAATCTCCTTTGAGTCAATCCTATCAGTTTTAAAGGAGAGGTAATTCTAAATTCTTAATTATAAATTCTTAATTCTTGAAATCCAGATGCACAGGAATACATTTAAAACTGCTCAAATAAAACATTTTATAGTATTAAAAAGTAAGCATTCAAATATTATTAACTAAAGCTGAACGCTGAATGCTAACAGCTGAATGCTTACCTTAAAATTACCACTTTAATAAATTAAACTGTTCCATATCTACCGTGTCACGGTTACGATAAATTGCAAGAACTATCGCTAGACCAACAGCCGCTTCAGCAGCAGCAACAGTAATTACAAACACAGTAAATACCTGACCTTTAATATTCTGGGGGTCTAAGAAATTAGAAAAACCCATCAAATTTAGATTTACAGCATTAAGCAGTAACTCAATAGACATCAGCACCCTAACTGCATTGCGACTGGTAATTAAACCATAAATACCTATACAAAAAAGTGCTGCGGCTAATAACAAAAAATACTCCAGTTGCAATTGCATAAACTTATCAACTCTTTGAATTTAATTATTAGAAATTTCACTAGAACTAGACACTAATTCACGGGGACGTTCTGGTAAACTTAAAACAGGTGTTTGAATCTCAGTCGGTACTTCATCAGGCAAAATATCTCGACGAGCCAAAATAATAGCACCCACCATTGCCATTAACAAAAACACAGAAGCAAGTTCAAAAGGAAGTAAAAAATCACTAAAAAAGTGTCTACCAATTAAAACAATTGAACTTTCTGTATTAGCAACACTAGCACCAGGAATTGACCAAGAAGTAGACAATACCATGGTACTTAGTAGGGCAAATAAACCAACGCAAACTAAAGCTGTAGCTATTTTTCTAAACCAAGCATTAGGCAAAACTTTAAAATCTTCTCGTTTATTTACAAGCATAATTGCAAATAAAATCAAGACATTAACAGCTCCAACATAAATCAAAACTTGGGCAGTAGCCACAAAATCAGCATTTAATAAAAGGTATAAACCAGAAATACTCATAAATACTCCACCCAACAAAAATGCTGAGTAGACAATATTAGAAAATAACACTACTCCCAAAGCAGCAGCAATCATCATTATGCTTAATAAAGCAAATGAAACAAATTGAACTCCTTGTGCTAAATCCACTTTTTATTCCTTTTGAGATTTGTTTATTTTGAATTCTATTAGCTATTAGTTATTAAACGTAAGCATTCAGCGGTCAGCTATCAGCTATCAGCTATCAGCTATTGGGGTTATTACCTTATAAAAAAGGAGAAAAAAGCAATTGAGAGATTTCAAAAAATTAAAATTATGGGTAAAAGCCCATCACTTAACCTTAGCAGTTTATCGAGCCACATCTACATTTCCCTCTATAGAGTGAAAATTTAGTAGAAGTTCAACGAATCCTTGCTTCATTCATTCAAAAGCTGTTTGCGTAGCATTCCAAAGGAAGAGCTGACCGCTAATAGCTGAATATTACTTCACAACTAAATAACTAATAAACTAATAGCTATTTTTCTGTAGTCTCTGCCACTGGTTTTTCAGCTTCCATTTGTTCAAGAATTTCTTCCGGACGAAGACCAGCGCGACGTGCATTTTGAGGAACTGTATGAGGGTCTATCGCTCCCTTAGGTAAGTAAGCTAATTCTCGCATAGGAGTTACCATTGGGTCATTTGTTACCTTATATGGTAATCGTCCCAGGGCCACATTATCATAGTTCAACTCATGGCGGTCATAAGCTGCTAATTCATACTCTTCCGTCATGGATAAACAGTTAGTTGGACAATATTCCACACAATTACCGCAGAAAATACAAACACCAAAATCAATACTGTAATGCTTGAGCCTTTTCTTTTTGCTTTCTTTATTAAATTCCCAATCAACTACAGGTAAATTAATCGGACAAACCCTTACACAAACTTCACAGGCAATGCACTTGTCATATTCAAAGTGAATTCTGCCTCGAAATCTTTCAGAAGGAATAAGTTTTTCGTAGGGGTATTGTACAGTAACCGGACGACGGCTCATGTGGTCAAAAGTTACAGATAAACCCTGACCAATATATTTAGCAGCTTGAAAAGTTTCTTTAGCGTATTCGCCTACTTGATTGAGGAATTTTAGCATGGCGTTCTCTCCTAGGAAGTCTAATTAATTAGCAAAAGTAATTTTAGATTTTTGATACAGTTTAATCTAAAAGTCTCAAATCAGCTATGGATTTATCCACCAAAAGCAAGTGGAAAGGCTAACTTTAAGGCTGCAGTTAACAGTAGATTTACCAAAGCGACGGGTAAGAGAAACTTCCATCCCAAGTCTAATAATTGGTCAATTCTGACCCTTGGTAATGTCCAACGTAACAAAACAGCAATGAATACTAGAAAATAAGCTTTGAGCAATGTCATAGTAATGCCCAAAGTCGCAGTAATTATTTGTAGCCAGGGAGTTGTTTCACTTACTCCTAACCAGTCACTGAGAAGTCCAACTGGTATGGGTGACTCCCAACCACCTAAATATAAAATTGCGACAAAAAGAGCGGATAGAACTAAATTAATGTAAGACGCTAGGTAATAGAGGGCAAATTTCATCCCTGTATATTCTGTTTGATATCCCGCTACTAATTCTTCTTCTGCTTCAGGAAGGTCAAACGGAAGTCTTTCACATTCTGCCAATGCTGATATCCAGAAAATGAGGAAACCCGCTGGTTGTCTCCAAATATTCCATCCTAAAATGCCATAGCCTGATTGTTGCTCAACAATATCAATTGTGCTGAGACTATTGGACATCATCACTACTGCCAGTACAGCTAAAGCTAAAGGTATTTCATAGCTAATAGACTGTGCTGCTGCTCGTAAACCTCCTAGTAGAGAATATTTATTGTTGGAGGCATAGCCAGACATCAGCAGACCAATTGGCTGAATACTGGAAAGAGCTATCCATAAAAATATTGCTACCCCCAGGTCTGTGATAATTAAATTTTGTCCAAAAGGAACTACTAGATAGGACAAAAATACTGGGATGGCTACTATTACAGGGCCTAGAGTGAACAGTAGAGGGTCTGCTTTAGAAGGAACAACGTCTTCTTTGAAAACTAGCTTCAAACCATCAGCTAAAGGTGCTAGAGTTCCCAAAGGACCAATGAATTCTGGGCCAATTCTTTGTTGAGCTGCTGCGGAGATTTTTCGCTCTAGCCACACTGTTACTAGAACACTAACAGTAGCAGCGGCAATCATTAATAACATGGGTAATGGTAGCCAAA
>NZ_JAAHGU010000063.1:0-39416 GCF_010692685.1 Okeania sp. SIO2F5
GTAAACAATTTCAAGCTATAAACTGTAAATTATCAATACCATTACAGACATCCTTAAAACTTTAAGGTTTAGCGATCGCCTAATTTATGAAAAATACAGCTCATACAGTTACTTTTATATTACATTGCAAATATCTATGTAACATGTAAAGATGCCAGCGCTCATTGCTATATTTAACCCTGGAAGCCTTTACAGGTATTAATTACAATTTTATTCAGCAAACCCTATTTAAGAAAAGAGGGAGTAGGGAGTAGGGGGGAAATAATTGATAATTTATGTACTATGATTGGCTGTATTTTGGATGATTGGAGATGTCTAATATCAAATCCACTTAATTGGATATAAAACAATGTTTCATCTTCAACCAGAGCACAAATCTTTCTAAATTCTCTTCCCTCCTGACTCGGTCTTTCCCCTGCCAGGAGGGGAGGGGTTAGGAGTGGGTTGACTCCTGACTCCTCAATTCAAAGACTCTAAAAAAGTCTGAACTTGACCATCTGGTCTCAAAACCAATCGAATTTTAGCAGTCTTGTCACCCTCAATATTAGAGACAAAAACTTCATCTTCCAAAGGCATCTCTGTATTACCATAAAACTCAACTGATGCTAGACCAATTGGAATTACCTTTTTCACCGAACCATCACCGTTTAATAACAAACTATACTGCAAATTCCTATCTAAATCTGATGGCGGTTCCCAACTTTTTTCAAAATATTCTCTTACCTCTGCAACTTGGGGAATTCGATCGAATAATGTAGATTTCGGTTTCCTGCCAGCATTTTCACTAGGTTCAACCACAGATTCGCGATCGCGTAAAGCAACTGGTTCTACATCTTCCAAGGTCGGTAAATCAATTGCTCTAGGAACATTGACCGGAATACGACTCACATCTACATAAGGTCTTACCCCACCTCCTCTATTAAGTGCTGGTGGTAGAGGTCGGTTTGGTGCAGGTGGAATTTGTAAATTTGGGGGCGGTTGTACAGGAGGTCTTGGTTGTACTGACACCCCATAGTTAGGTATTGCTGGTGGAGGAACTGGTGGCGGTGTCGTTGGTGGTGCAACAGGAACTGGTGGCAGTATTGTTGGTTGTGCGGGAATAACTACTGTTGTAGCATTTCCCTGATTTTGAGGAGGACGAGAAAAATCATTCAGAGGTGGTGGCAAGTTATTCGGAGCGGGTGACGCGGGGTTTTGTCTAGGAAATAGAGGAGATGGTGTAGGAATTGGAGATGGTCTAGTAATAGTTGGTGTTGGTAGATTTGTTGGTGGTGTTGGTAATGGTGATAGAGTTACTGTTGGTGTTGGTGTTGGTGAATTTGTTGGTGGTGTTGGAATTGGTGAACTATTGCTTGGTGGAGAAGCAATAATATTAGGCTCATTTTGTGGTTTGCGACTAATTGCGTAGCGGTCATATAATTTAATGGCGCTAACTGTTAGACCAGCGCTGATGATAATTAGTACCGCACTCCGCAACCATTCAGGAAGAGGTGTAACTTCACTGTCAGACTTAAACTGAGGTAATGTCTGTATATCTGCTTCACATTCATCTAGAGCAATCGCCAGGTCAAATAGTTGCAACATACTCATGGTAATAAAACTTCCTGACTCTTTAGTCGCTAGAGACCCCAAAAATAGATCGTGGTTTAATAAGTCTCGTGGTTGTAGATAAATAGTTTGACCGTTTATTGGAGGTGGGGAATTAGGTATCGAAAGTTTGGCATCAGCAACTTCGGTGGTCTCTTCCTGAATTTTTGTTTGTGAGTTTGACTCTGTTGCAGTGCTATTGTTTTCTTCTCCTTTATTATTTTCATTGTCTAGAGGTAATTCAGGAGATTTACTAAGAAATTCTTGTACATAAGTGGTAACAACTTTGTGGAGAGCGTCTAATTCACTGCGGCCACCCCTCAGTGTAATATGTTCTGTTTCTGATACCCTGGGATCATCAAAACTAAGGCTAAAGCGTTGTTTTCTGGAAATACCGATCCATTTTAAGACCGCTAAACCTCTAGCTGTAAATTTTAGCGTACAAGTTGGGGGAGTATAACTTCGTGAAGGCATTTGAAAACATTTGATTGAAGAAGGATGAAGGATGAAGGCAGAAGGCAGAAGGCAGAAGGCAGAGGGTAAAATTGCTTATGGATAGTAAACCACCGACCGCGTGCATGTCCGATCGCCCTAAATAATTTTAAGCACCACCTGTAAGGTGGTGTATTAAACCCGCCAGAGAAAAGATTAAATTATCTTAATCTACAGCTTTAACAATAATTTCCTCATATCAATTTAATTATAGTTGAGTTATATAGATAAGTAGCCAAGAGGTTAAGATATCATCATATAATTTTTTTAATTTACTATACAGGGATAAATTTTATCTCAAAAAATCAAAAGAGAATTAAGGTATGAAACAGTTTAAATTATCTGAAATTTACCGTTTACTCAATCATTCTTAATTCTCTACCATGCTTAAAACTTTTTTAATCAATCAATTGATTTTTTTAATTTTTTGTGAAATCAGTATTTTGAATTCTGCTTAAGCGTTTTGCTTCATACTAAAAATTTAGTATGATTTCAGGATCTAAAATTTCAGACTTGACCAAAGACGACTACACCCTTGAGGAGAACTATAAAATAACAAATTCACTAATAATTTTAGAGCTAATTTTTCTGGGTTATCCTGGGAAGTATTTTCAAAGTATATGTGATATTGTTTATATGCTTTTTCAAATTTCTCAAGATATTCTCTTAATAAGGTAACTGATTGAGGTTTAGTCTTTTGAGCTGCCACTTGTTCCATTAATGATACTGCACGACGAATTAATGCTTGGTTTTGTTTTGCCAAGTGACATATAACTAAAATGAAAGATTTCGCTTCCTCTGTTTTCAGAGGTTGGTTTGCCGACATTCCCCGTTTTTCATCTACCACTAAAGTCAGTTCATCAGCTAACTTGGGAGATATATTCAATTTACTCGCTACTCGCAATATGCTGTCTGAATTAATTCCTGTTAAAACATTTAAGGCTAATAATTCCATGTCCAATTTTGTTCTAATCTGGTTTGACCGAACTTTTTTGGCCACAGTAGGCTGGGTATAATCTTGTCTCGAAGGCAGTATAAAAACTGAGGTATTGCCGGGAGCAGCAGATGTTACCATATTATAGACCTCTTAAAAATTTATTACAAGCACGTCTATTGTAGTCGTACTTTGCCAAATTGTGTCTACTATTCGGAAAACTTTATTTGACAAAATATTTATTAGACATCTCCTCCAAAAGAGGCAACAGGCAACAGGGAAAAATAATTGATAATTTATGGATAAGAATTGATTTGATTTTTGATTTTCACGCCGATGTCTATTTACCAATATTTTTTTTTGAAAAATAATTATTTTATTTCTGAATCAGTTAATAAGTATAATTTTGGCATTCAGACCATTATTCCGTAAAACTTTTAATAGTTGATCGGCCTCAAGACGACTACGAAAAGCTCCTGCCTGCATTACTGAATTACCATTAATATTCGTGGAAAAAGCATCTGGTACAAGCGATCGCAACTTATAGGTCTGAGCAGAATTATTGACATTAACAACTACTCGATAACGTAGACCCAAGGCCGCAGCACGACTTTGAGAATTACGACGTAAGGATAGTCTAGGCAAAGGGTTGGGATTAGGATTTTGATTTCTGCCAATACCAGGAGGTACATAACCCCCACGACCAAGGGGAATATTTGTGCTTGGTACAGATAGTAAACCAGGAGATGCAACTGGGGTAGTGGGTTCAAAACTTGGGTTAGTGCTGCTTGGAGGTAAATTTCGCCATCTTTCTAAAGTTCTGCTCCCTGACTCTGGTGGCGATACTGGTATTTCAATTGCTCGTGTATTCTGATAATTAGGATTAGTTTGTAGTAGTCTTTGTAAGTTGCCTTGATGACTTGTTGTCTGGTAGGAATTTCCCCTAGACCTTGTAGTTTCTGGAGCTGGGACTGGGATAAGAATTGTCGTAGAATTTCCCGGTCTTTGTGATGAAATAATACTATCAGAACTGTTCCGCTCCTGTAATTTTTCAGCTTCAGCAGAAAAATTTGATTTCTTTGGGGTTGTCTGAATTTCTGGTTCAGTCGATGCAGTTTCCATAACTTGCTCTTCCTGGGAAGACTCTGTTTCTGGATTTACTTTAGGGGTAGTTACAATATTCGGCAAAGGAGCAACTCGTGGGGGTGGAGCAATTTTCCCAGCAATGTCAATACTGCCATAATTACGACCGCCTCCTAAAGAATTTCCATAAGCAGGAAGAGTTTGACCTTTTACTGCATGATAAATATTATACCGAATGTTATTACGAATAGTATTACGACCAGGTTCTTGAGAATTACCTAGATCTGGTAATGATTGAGCGATCACTGCTACTCCATCCTGTCTATTACCCTCAATATAATTACCCCGCAAAATTGGGCGTGCATTTCCTTGAATAATAATCCCACTTTGATTTTCAATCAGACGGTTTCCCACTACTTTTGGAGCAGCATCATCAGATATTTTTATTCCAATACCAGTATTTTGAAACAAATTATCTCTAATTTCTGGCTGAGAATTATGATAAATTGTGATGCCACTTACACCATTTTCATAGAAATTATTTTCCTGAATAATTGCTGTATTACTACCCGCTATAGAAATGCCATTTACAGTATTACCACTCAAAGTATTTTTACTAATAACACAACCACTAGATTCTATCCATAAACCATAACCTTGAAGATTAGGATTTATGACTGTTACGCCAGTTAAATTGGACTGATTAGCAGCTACTATTGTAATATTTTTCCGATTTAAAGTCGGACTATTAAAATTACCTCCACCTTGAATCAAAACATTTTTTCCACGATTAAAATAGTTACCTTTAATTGTAATTTTTGGCTGCAAAATTAAAGGGAATTTTTCACCTGTTCGTCTATTATAAGTTCCAGGAGCAAGTAAAATTGTTGTGTGAGGTTGAGCAATTTTCAAAGCATAAGTAATAGTTTTCAAAGGAGCGGTTTTAGTACCATCTCCAGAGTCACTACCAACAGATGAACTAACATAAAGTACATTTATTTGAGAATTAGCTTGAGTTTCTAGGGATTTGGCCACTTGTTGTGAAAATGGTACTGCCAAACTTGCAGAAGTAAATACCCCTAGTAGTGCAGTGGCTAAAATAGGTGATAAAAAGTTGATTTTACGCAGTAAATTTGTTTGATTATTTTCCTGCGAAAAAAGGATAAATGTTTGTTTCACGGCTTTCTTCCTAGGAAACTGTGACAGACAATTTAGTTATTATATTTTGTCAAGTATCTCTTATTATAGATGTTTTGAACAAATCTTTTAATTTTTGTAAAGAGGGGTTGATTGTTAAGGATAGTCGATAAGTCTGACTAGAGTTACCAAAGCTCATTTTAATAGTGATGAATGGAACTTTGCAATTACCCAAATATATTTGCTTTTGCCAATAATTTTGTTATTTAAAAAGTCTATTTTTCCCTGGCGATCGATACTATTTAGGATTAAGCATTTAGTTAAGGTTATTGTACATTTCAACTTCGATAAAACCATCACCTCTATTTAAAATTATTCGTCAGTTTTAGAGTTGATGAAGTACAAAGTTTTACGCTCTTAGGGAATAGGGAATAGAGATTAGTATTAAACTGTACCTTACTATTCTCAAAATGCTGTAATTATCCTTCATTTATGGATATAGCGTTTCTCAAAGAGAGTGAGACACACCTATCTTTTTCTGTAAGCATTCAGCAGTCAGCTATCAGCTATTTATTTTAGTTTTAGATAAAGGCTTTATTAATTAAATCAAAATTACATATTACTACAAAAGCCGACTTTAAAGGCTATATTCATTTAGAGCAAGTCTTTAAGGTTGGTATATTATTGCTGATAGGTGACGACTAATAGCTGTTTGCGCAGCATTCCGCAGGAAATGCTTACCTTTTACCTTTGTTTCTATTCTATTGCCTATTCCCAGATCCCAGATGTGGTGTTCCCTGTTCCCTAAAACAAACCAATGCGCTTACCTCACGCTTTTTGGGAATTGCTATATGCTCTTGTTGATTATGAAAGTTAGTATTATCGGCATTGCTGAATTAAGGTATGAAAGTAGGTTTATAGGGAATAGGGAATAGGGAACAGGAAACAGGGAAAAGTTAATATTAACAAGTAGTTCAAACCATCCAAAATACAAAATTATCAAATCATACCCAGAATCAGCAACGCCGTATTATCTAATCATATCATCACTATTTGTGTTCCTTTTTTTTTGCTAGTCATTCTTGATTATTTCCAGCTTCTATCCATTCATTAGCTATCGAGCGAAAAAAGTTAATATTTCATATAAATTAGAAATTATTGGAGTAGCTTTGATTTACAAATTCAGCAGATTATTTCTTGTCTAAATGGCTTATACCTCCCATGAAATTTATTTTAGACATCCCTAGTAGTTGGCAAAATTAAATCTTTTTACTTTCCTTTTTCCTTCCCTTTTTTATATTTCTATTTTTTTTAGCGATCGCTATAGAAATATCTAGTTAACCTAACAAAAATTTGCAGCCCTAAAGTAAAAACTTATCTAAAATATGGCCTAACTATTTTGACCAAAAAATCAGGTCTCAAGCCTCCCCTTTCAAGTGGATGAAAAAAAATAAACTTCAGTATTTCAAGGCTCTGGCAACAGCTGCGAAGTACTGATAACTGATAACTGAAATGACCTTGGTCCTACAGTCGTAATCCTGATAGCTAAACTATTTCAGAAATTATTTGAACAATAATTAAATTCTGTATTGCAGGCAATATTATACTATAAAACGGTCTATATTAATAGCAAAATTTATCATAGTCTGCCCCTCTGTATTTGAGAGAGCAAGATTATAGTCATGTTGACAATAAGGATTAAAATTTATAGGGTAATTATTATGAACGATAAGTATAATTGGGGTCAAAATGTACAGCCTGGGGTTCGCCGAATTTTGGATGCTAACCTAGATAGGGCCAGAGAAGGTCTAAGAATTATAGAAGAATGGTGCAGGTTTGGCCTCAATAGTATACATTGGGCAAATGAATGTAAACAACTACGTCAAGAGATTGGGAGTTGGCATAGTACAGAATTAAGAATGTCCCGAAATACCCCTGGCGATCCAGGCACAGAATTGACTCATCCAAAGGAAGAGGAACGCTCAGATGTTCAACAACTGCTACAAGTTAACTTCTGTCGCTTAGAAGAAGCACTACGAGTTTTAGAAGAATACGGAAAAATTTATAATTCTCAAATGGGTTCCGCTTGTAAACAAATGCGTTACCGAGTTTATACTATAGAAAGTGGACTTCTCGCCTATAGAAGATATCAGCAATTACAAAACTCCTACCTTTATCTAATTACCTCACCCAACGATAAATTAATCAATATAGTAGAAGCAGCTCTTCAGGGAGGGTTAACTCTTGTCCAATACCGCAATAAAACAGCAGACGATATAACAAGATTGACAGAAGCTCAAAAACTCTCTCAACTCTGCCATCGCTACGGCGCTCTATTTATTGTTAATGACCGAGTAGACCTGGCGATCGCTGTGGATGCAGATGGAGTTCATCTAGGACAGGATGATATACCAGTTAAGCTTGCTAGACAACTACTTGGCCCTCAGAAACTTGTAGGTCGTTCCACTACAAACCCAGAAGAAATGAAGCGAGCTATTCAAGAAGAAGCAGACTATATCGGAGTAGGGCCAATATATGAAACTCCTACTAAGTTAGATAAACCAGCAGCAGGTTTAGAATACATTAGTTATGCTGTGAATAATTGTACTATTCCTTGGTTTGCCATTGGTGGAATTGATATGCAAAATTGTGATGAAGTTCTATCTTCTGGTGCGGAGCGTGTATCTGTAGTTAGGGCAATTATGCAGGCAGAGCAACCAACTTTAGTAACTCAATATTTTCTTTCTCAACTAAATCGCTATCAAGCGCTACGCTCTCACAATATATTACCGGAAAAAGTCTAAATATTACTAGAATGTCAAGTCAAATTACGCTCAAGGTTAATGGAGAAACCCATACTTGTTTACCCAATACACTTTTACCTAATTTTCTGGAACAGTTGGGGTTAAACCCTCGGTTAATAGCTGTGGAATATAATGGTGAGATTTTACATAGACAATTTTGGGACAAAACTGAAATACAAGCAGGGGACAAGTTGGAAATAGTTACTATTGTGGGAGGTGGTGTTGATTGAAGTCAGAAGTTAGAAGTCAGAAGTTAGAAGTTAGATTTGATAGGCTAAAAATGGGGACTTATATTTATATATGGTTATAAGTAGTGGTGTACAAGTAGTGATTTTTGTAGTTTTGTTTCTGGCAGTGACAGGGATTTAATTATAAATATCGCTACATCTACAAGACTATCTGATTATAGTAACTAAAAACTATAGTGCTATATATTTTAAGACTTGGGCAAATATACTGAACTAAAAAATAAAGAAAATTCCGTATTTCAAGCCTCCTACCTACTTTAGTAGGAGGTACTATTAACTGATAAATGAAATAACCTAGTGCAGGATGGCGGAAATAACTGACCAGTTACAAAATCGCGCGAACAATTACAAATCAAAAATGATTGACTGTCAGATGTGCGTCTTACATTCTGAGGAGACCTCAGAATTACGCAATTACGCACTCGCTTTTAAATGCATGACTTGGGCATAGCCGCACTAGACTGTAACCTCGACTACATAATTTTTGATTTTTGATATTTTGTGATTCAAGTACGGATATCCCAATAATTAAACACCAAGCTTTGATTGCAAAGTCTAGAAAGAAAGCTATACATTAAAGAAAGAAGTATAGAAATAATAACAATTATTTATGAATAAAAAATTGCTTTCACAGATCGTAAAATCTGTCTTTGTCATCGGACTAGTGTTTACTTTAGTCTTCAGTCAAGCTGATGCAGCTTTAGCCGCTCGGAGTGGAGGTCGCATTGGCGGTGGGTCATTTAGAATGCCCAGTCGCACCTATACATCACCTACCCGTAGTCCTGGAGGTGGTTACTATCCTGGGGGTGGTATTGGCTTTCCATTTTTACTACCTTTCTTTGGTTTCGGTGGGTTTGGCAGTCTGTTTACAATTTTGATTTTTATTGCGATCGCTAATTTCTTAGTTAGTAGTTTCCGAAGAGTAACTCAGGGAGATGAGTTTGAAAGCTATAGTAATAATCCTACAGTTTCTGTTGCTAGCGTACAAGTGGGTTTATTGGCAGAAGGTCGGAGTTTACAAACAGACCTTGATAGAATAGCTGAAAATGCTGATACTGGTTCTGCTGCGGGTAGAGCGCAAGTTCTCCAAGAAGCAACATTATCTTTGTTGCGTCACCCTGAATATTGGGCTTATGGATCTGCCCAAACTGAACAAGCAAAGTTAGACTCGGCAGAAGCAAAGTTTAATCAGTATGCTCTGACTGAACGCAGTAAGTTTTCTGAGGAGACTCTTTCTAATTACAATAATCAATTAGTTGAAAAAAACCTTCAAACTTCTCTACCTGTTAGTGAAACTAATGGTGAATTGCTGACTAAGGGAACTGAAGCACCGGGAGAATATATTGTGGTTACTATTGTTGTTGGTACTCAAGGTAAATTACAGTTACCAGTTATTAATAGTACAGAAGATGTCAGACGTGCTTTGAGTCAAATGGGTACTATTTCTAGCGAGCAGTTATTAGCTGTTGAAGTTTTATGGACACCTCAAGCGAGTGGCGATACTTTGACTTCTGAGGATATGGTTGCTGAGTATCCAAATCTTAAATTGGTTTAATCAAAAGAAGGAAGAAGGAAGGAGGAAGAAGGAAGAACCGAAGTTGTGATTTTTTGGTCAGGGTATAGCAAGTGGGAGTATCTTGCTCCGGTTGTGAGTATTGCTTGTCTCCATTTATAGCGCTGTGCACAGGCAACAGGCAACAGGCAACAGGCAACAGCGGTGCGACCCCGCGACGACGCCAGCTCGCTTGCGGAATGCTGACCAAGAGAGGGAATGCGCACCAAGAGAGGCAACAGGGGGAATAAATTGCCGATAATATAAGACTTTTAGCTATTTGGCCCCTGCTGCAATTTGTAAATATACCAGCGCTCATTGCTATACCATTACGCCTGCAGGACTACCAATTACTGTACTGTTTGTTAAACTGTAATATTCTCCATTCTTAATTTCTGTAAGGGTGGGGAATATTTATTTTTGATTTTTGATATATTACTGATTTCCTGGAAGATTGATGAATTTGCAGTAATATCATGTCCGGTTGAATACTTATAAATAAACGATGGAGGATTCAGGAGTCAGGAGGGAAGAAAGAAGAGTAGGAAAAAGAGAAAGTTTTTTGATCACTAACTATCCAGACATGATGTAATACCATTTCTCAAAAAAAATGTTACGAATAATAAGTGCGATTAAAATATTTTATAGGAGATGTTCCTTTGACAAAAAAAGAGAATTTATGACCTAAAACCTGGTATTGAAGCCATTAATTCTGGGTCCTGTACGTCGCCAATCCGACGGCTCCCCTACCGAATAAAGAGGCTAGTCATTTGTAGCAAACATTTATCAAATTGGTATAAGATTATTCCGGAATTTATCAATATTTGATTGTAACTTAACAATAGTAGCATAGCCAGGATATATTAGGTAAAATTTATTGCCTAATATATAATGTGAATAGTTATTATCATTTTCTTTGTGGGTTTAATACCCCACCGTCAACGGGGGTGTTCACGCATTACTTGGGGGAGCGAATCCCCATGTAATTTTCCTCCTGTCTCCTGCCTCCTGTCTCCTGTCTCCTTCTTCAAATTAATCCATATATTTCACAAATTAACTATCAGTTATCTCAGGGTCGCATCTGGTAAAAAATATCCTCAAACTTAAAATTTGAATCAATAAGTTTGAGGTAATTATAACTCGTACACAGATGCAATAAAAAATTAGTGATGAAGAACTGCAACCAAGCAATTAATTCCAGAGAATACAAATTAATTCTCAACATTAATCAATTTTATGACCGTACTCATACTGTAGAAAGATTTGGCAATTTAGTTGAGTCATTGACACAACAGTTTAAAGGAAAAGTTATTAGCCAACAAACTGAAGAAAAATATAGACAAATTTATTACTTAGATACACCAAATTTTGATTTACGTCATCATGGTTTTATCCTGAGAATTAGGCGAGAAAAAAAATATCATCAAACAAAATATCAGATAACTCTCAAACATCGTGAGTCAGACCACTATTTGTCAGCTTCACAGGATTTTTCGGCAACAAAACCAGGTAAAACGAAGTTTGAAGAAGATATAATTCCCCCATTTAAAAGCAAGTTTTCTCAGTCAATATCTGTAACTAAAAATCGGCAGCCTAATTTTGAAAATATTAAACAGGTTGCAAAATTATTTCCTGGTTTAAAAGCTCTTGATATTCCCGAACAAACTTCAATTGAGTTAGTCAAGAATTTTCGGGCTTTTGAAGTGGTAAATAAACTAGCAAATTTACAATTTGGAGACAAACATATTGTGAAAACCGATCTAAGTTTCTGGTATTTAAATACAACAGATAATTTACCGTTAATTGCATAATTTTCACTTAAATATCGTCTACCTAAAAAATTGTTAGAATCTCCAAAAAAATTAGAACAATTTCCTATGCCAATGATTCAAGGAACAAATTATTTGTTTAAAGCTTTGCAACAACAATGGGAATGGATAAATTTTCACCCCATGACTAAAACTGCTTATGTTTATGGCCAAGGAAATCAATCTCAAAATATGTTTTTGGCAGAACAAAAATCTCTTTTGGCTGCTTAATTTAGTAGGGTGCTGTTAGCGATAGTGTAACTGAGCAAAACTCCAATGGGGAAAAATGGTGCGTGATACTCCACTTCGTTCCGCTCACACACCCTACTACTAATAAAGAGGTAATATAAAGTAGTGAATTTTTATTGATATTGTTTCCAAGTTTCATCCTTTAATTTTTCGGCTAAATCTGTAACATCATTCACACTACCAATATAAAAGTATCTTTTACTGCTTTGCATACCCCCAGGAGTCGTCTTGCGAAAATTAGTCGGATGTAAATCAGCTAATAAAAATACTCTTGCTGGATACCATGAATTATCAATATAACTACGACGATTTCTAGCAATTTCAACTAATTCTTCGTCCGATTTATCAACGTTTTTCCACTTAATAGAATACTCATCTTCTGACTCAATATCCACAACTGCTTCAATCTTAGCTACCCGGTCTACTTGTTTATTTCTATAGACTCCAAAGTACAAACTGCGACGATGACTATACTGACCACCTTTTGCTGTACAAACATATATATTATGTTTAATAACATCATCATAAGTTCCAGCACAATTCACAACATCTAGACGATATTTCCAAGAAGGTAACAAATTTTCTTCATCAAAATACTCTTCTAAGTCGGCGATCGCATCGGCTAGATTTTTTGGTAAACCTTCCACTTTTATTGACTCTAGAAAATATTCAAAACTAATAGGTAAAAATAAAATTTTATCTGCTTCAGCAATCTTTTTAACATTGGAAAAAGCCGGATCATTAGGTTCATCTTGTTCATAGTTAGCAAGAGCAATAAGAACTTTTGCCCCTTGCTTTTGCTTGAGGCTTTCTAGATGACGTAATAATTGTCCTTCATCAAAATTATTTCCCCTTTTAGTTTCAATAAAAATAGAGAAAGGTTCTTGAGTAATTTCTCCATCAGGAGTGCTTTGTTTTCTTCTTACTTGTTGAGTGAATTTGACTCCAACTTTTCCAGATAAACCTTCACCTAATAGTTTACTCAAAACTTCCGATAAAAATTTAGGATTTTCTTCATAAAGCATTTTGAGAATCAGGAGACAATGGTTTGTAGTCTGATTTTCTCTTTGAGAATAGGAGGGAAAGAGGCGAATATTTCGACTCATTTTAAATCAATATTTTGACGAATTCCTAATAGTTTAGCACTATAGCACTTTAATTCTGTCTCCTGACTCCTTCTTCAAATTCTCTCTTCAGTCAAAAATCACTCAGATTTTTCCGAAAAGTTGCGCCACAATATAGGGAGAGTATAAATTACTAGGCACTTGATTATTTTTGATAAATATGGTAATGGAGCAACTTTCCCAAAATTCTCTATCTGAAACAACTGTTAAACCAAAATTAGATTACGATTTAGTTATTGTCGGTGGGGGTATCGCTGGCACTGCTCTTGCTTGTGCTTTGAAAAATTCTGGCTTAAAAGTGGCATTGATTGAAAGTCAACCTAAATCTGTAGTTGCAGCTAGAAAACTTGCTTATAATCTCTCCTTAACATCTGGCAGAATATTAGATGGCATTGGAGTTTGGCAACAAATTTTGCCTAAAATCACTACATATCGGCAAATTAGTCTCTCTGATGGTAATTATCCCCGTACTGTCCAATTTTATCCTGATGATTTGGCTATTACTGGTAAAAGGCCAACTTCAAAGGAGGGATTGGGTTATGTGGGAGAACATCAGGTGATGTTGACAGCAATGCAAGAATTTTTGGCAGACTGCGAACAACTTACTTGGTTATGTCCAGCGGAAGTTTTGCGGGTAGATTATAAATCGGATTTTGTGGAAGTTGAGCTAAAGCAGAAGGATACAGACAGTTTGTCTGGTGAAAATGAAAGTTTGACTGTCCGCTCTCAGTTGGTGGTAGGAGCAGATGGGGCGAGGTCTCCTATTCGTGAAGCTGCTAATATTGGTACTCATGGTTGGAAGTATTGGCAGTCTTGTGTGGCAATGACGATTAAAACTGAAAGGTCTCACAATAATATTGCTTTTGAGAGATTTTGGCCCAGTGGCCCGATGGGGGTTTTGCCCTTGCCGGGAAATCGCTGTCAGGTGGTTTGGACTGCTCCTCATGCTGAGGCGAAGGCGTTGCAGGAGTTGGATAAACAGGAATTTTTGGCTAAGTTGGAGTATCGCACTGCTGGAAAGTTGGGTAAGTTGGAGTTGTTGAGCGATCGCTACGTTTTTCCGGTACAGTTGATGCAGAGCGATCGCTATGTTGAACATCGTTTAGCTTTAATTGGGGATGCTGCTCATTGTTGTCATCCTGTGGGTGGTCAAGGTTTGAATATGGGTATTCGGGATGTAGGGGCGATCGCTGAAATTATTAAATCTGCTCATCTGCAAGGTAAGGATATTGGAGATATTGGGGTATTGAAGCGTTATGAAAGTTGGCGCAGAAAGGAGAATTTCGTAATTTTAGGGGTTACTGATTTTCTGGATAGAATGTTCTCTGCTAGTGTGTTGCCTATAGTGGCGGTTCGTCGTTTGGGTTTGTGGGGTATGGGAATAGTTCCGATTTTTAAGTCTTTGTCTTTGCGGGTAATGACTGGTTTATTTGGTCGTCATCCAGAGTTAGCTCATACCATTTCACCGAAATTATAAGTTAGTAAGTCAAAAGTCAAAAGTCAAAAGTCAAAAGTCAGATTTTATCGACTCAAAACTTTGATGCTACAGTAATTTATGGAAGTTATTTAACATTTAAAATTTGTGAAACTTTTAAAGTGAGTTGGTATCAGATTTTGTCTGTTAAGTAGAGGAGTCAGGAGTCAGCAGGAAAGAAGTAACAGGAAAAGAAATTTTTCCTTATAGTAGTCACAATTACGGTTAGGAAATATTAAACAGACAACGCAAAATTTTTCCTTCTTCCTTCTTCCTCCTTCCTTCTTCCTTCTTCAATTTAAAACTTTTCTAATTCAGCAATAACTCTCATAAATTCTTGCTTCAAATAATTATCATCTTCATAACAAGAAAGCAAAGAATGATAAAACCAAATAGTTTTTTCTTTACCTCCACGAAAGCGCTGCCAAACTATTTCCCCTTCCTGACGTAATGCAGCTAATAAGTCTCTCCCATTATGTAGTTTATCAGCAAGAGAAATACGCTTTACAGATTGAGAACCATGACGAATTTGCTTTATATAACGTAATTTTCGCTCCTCCCAAGGTGGTTTAGGAATAGTCTCAGACTCCGTACAACCATCAATAATATTCACCACTGTTTCACCAAATAATTCCAGGATACGTTGACGAGTTGCCAGACCTCCCCTATCTTCCACCGCATCATGTAATAAAGCTGCGATCGCTTCATCCTCATTCCCTCCATTTTCTAATACTAAAGCTGTTACACTCAACAAATGAGCAATATAGGGTGTACTTCCATCTTTGCGTAACTGTTGAGAATGTAATTGGTGAGCATATACTAATGCTCGTTCAAATTTTTCTGTTAGTTTTGTTGCGCTCATTTTCAGTTATCAGTTGTCATATTTTTAACTTTTAAAGACACTTTTTTTAATAATAACAGGACTTACGCAAAGACACTATTTATAGAGTTTATTAACTATTGGACAATAGTTTTGAGCGCTATATATAGCGTATCTGCGTAAGTCCTAAATAAATAATCATATCATGTCCGCTGGGGCGCGTTTGTGTAAAACCAAGGGTGAATATCTACAGGAAATTTATGTTTTTTCAAGCTTTTAAGCCTTCTTCCCCCCCTTTGAAAGGGGGGTAGGGGGGATACCGATACCTTCTTCCTTACCTTCACTATACAATACCGATGCTACCGGATATGATATCAGGCAATCATCAGCTTGATGATCTCATTTGAAGCTACCAAATACCACGAGTAATTCTACTTAATTGAATAGACAAGTTGTTGTAGCCTGTTATACTAAATTTTGAAGTGCGGAATGTGGATTCCGTACTTAACTTGTTGGCTAAAATTCTGATGATGATTAATGTATTTTTTTACACTACATTTTAAAGTGCGGAATGTGGAAACTACTATAATACTTAATTATTTGTAACATTCTTTGTTGTCAAATTAGCCTAGCCTAAAAACTAGGGGTGGCAATCTATAGCAATGAGCGCTCAGGTATTAACAACTTAGTAGCTCAAAGTGCAGTAAGGGAAAAGGTTTACAAAAAATAATGTGTAAATATGCCAGAGCACATTGCTATACATATTAGACAGAAAATTTAAGGTTAATTAAGAAATGCGGTTGGCTTGATCCGTGAATGCCTGTGGACGGACTGCTGCCGACAGTGACCGTAGAAGCAGGAAGTAAACATTAAAATATCACCCTATGTGAGGTTTTATATCGGTTTTATTCATCATCAAAACTAGACAAAAACAAAAGATGAACAACTACAAGACGACTTTTCATGCTAACCTCAGCCTAACTGAGGGACATCCTGAGGATACATATTACTTTTTTGCAGGGGGGAAACGCTATCCTTTAAACCTCCACGACGATGAATCTCGAAGGCAAGCCAAAGCGGCAGCTCCCCATTTAGCGGAGATTGCTGATGAGGAACTTACCCACTATACTGCAGAACCTGTCACTGTTTCCAGTGAAATGACCACCCGCGTTCACATCGGTCGCTATGACAGCGATGGCATTAAAATTGTACATTTGGCCAGTATGCACATTCCCGAACCCGATGCTAATGTAGAGTCAGCTCCCATAGAGGGTATCCCTTGGGAAAATTTCCGTATGCATCACCATAAAAACTCTAATTTAGTGGTGGTTTAGATTTGTCGAACAACAACAGCTTTACCGCACTTGAACGCTTAGACTTGAGTAACAACAATCTTAGTGGTGATTTAGACTTGTGGAACAACAACAAGCTGTTTAACTTGAACGTGGAAAATAACAAGCTAACAAGAGTTACGCTTTCAGCGGATGTCAAACCGTTAGAGTTGAATCTTTCTCGTAACCAACTGTCAGAATTTAATATCAGCTCATATGAGGATTTGATCTCTGCAGATTTATCGGATAACAATCTTACCAGCATCGGTGATTTATCTAAAAGTAACTGTAATGGTGACGATGATGATTATTATGGTGATTGCTACCTAACCGAGCTTTTCCTCGACAACAACAAACTAAAAACTATTGGCAGTGTTTCCGATTTAGTGACGAATGGAAATCTCCAAAAATTGTCCTTGAGAGGCAATACTGGTTTTCAATGTTCATCTCTCGGACTTTCTACGGAGAAAGACGTTTATAAAAATAGTGGTTGCCCTCTAAAGTAAAGTTTAATCTATCCAGGGCTAATCTATCTCAATCGTTTAGATGGATTAGCTCTGATGATTGTCTGCGATACTTTCGGTTTCTAATCTAAACATTTCATTAGACATCTCCGATAATCAAAAATAAAATCAATTATCCTACATAAATTATCAATTATTTCCCCCTACTCCCTACTCCCTACTCCCTACTGCAGATGTCTATTGATTGTGAGGTTATTTAACCGGATTTGATATTACTCATTATATTGAATCCGATAAATTCGATTATTCATCTCTTCAGTAAACAATAAACTCCCATCCGGCAAAACCTCTAAACCAGTTGGGCGACCCCAAGTAGTTTCCTCTGAAATATCCAGAAAACCTGTCAAAAAGTCTCGATATTCTCCAGTGGAATTACCATTTTCATCAAAGGGTACAAAAACTAATTTATAACCTGTGGGTTCCTGACGATTCCAACTACCTCTAAATGCCACAAATGCTCCATTTTGATATTCTTCAGGGAAAGTTTCTCCATCATAAAATTGCATTCCTAAAGGAGCAGAATGAGCTTGAAATAATACATCAGGTGTTTGAGTTTCAGCTACTAAATTCGGATTTTCTCCTGCTCTTCTAGGGTCTTCCAAATTAGGTGAGAAATAAGCATAAGGCCAACCATAAAATTCACCTGATTCTAATCCGGTTAAATAATCAGGAACTAAATCATCTCCTAACCCATCCCGTTCATTGACAGTGGTAAAAAGTTGATTTGTAATTGGATGAAAATCTAAACCCACAGGATTTCTTAAACCAAAAGCAAAAGTTTGTTGATTAGAACCATCTAAATTCATTACTTGAACTGATGCTCTGGGTAATGGTTCTACAGATACATTTGAGAGGGAACCAATAGAAACAAAAAGTTGATTATTGGGAGAAATTGCTAAGTTTCTAGTCCAATGACCTCCTGTTGGTAAATCGGCTATTTTTTCACCAGTACCATTAATTTCTAAATCCCCAATCTTGTAGGGATATCGTACTACTGAATCTGTGTTTCCTACATAGAAATAATCTTCGGTAAATGCCATGCCAAAAGGTTGATTTAATCCATTTTCTGCATCGGCAAAAACTTGAGAAAAATCGACATTACCATCCCCATCTGTATCGCGTAATAAACGTATTTGATTGAGTGGAGTTTCTGTTACTAATACATCTCCTGTAGGAGTAACTTCTAACCAACGAGGTCTTTCTAAATTTTCGGCAAAAACATTAACAGTAAATCCATCGGGTACTTGCAAAATTGGATGATCGGGAACCGGAATAATATTGGCAGGATTAGAAGCACTATCACTGGCAAAAGGTATGGGTAATGAGTCTAGAGAAATACGGATATTTTCTGATAATAATGTTTGAGTTGATAGAAAGCTGCTGTTGCGGTTGTCATTAGATTCTATATCGAGAGAAAAAAAGCTATTGCTGTCTAATTCGGCAGGTAAAATACCTAAAACTCTACCTATAATTTTTTCCGACTGCCTAATTTTTATCAAAGTATCATTACCTCCAGTTATAGCAGTTTCTATTGTTAAATCATTAACTGTTAAACCTGAAGTTAAACCAAAGCGATCGCCTACTTCAAAATCTGTAATTACATCTGCTTCTTCTGAAAGTACAAAAATATCTGCACCTGTTCCTCCAGTCAAAGTATCTATTCCTAAATCTCCATACAAAGTATCATTTCCCGTACCACCAATCAGAAAATCACTTTCTTTTCCTCCTCTTAATATATCGTTTCCCGCATCGCCATGAATCTCATCATTTCCTAAATTTCCACTCAGGAAATCATCATTATCGCCACCGAAAATTAAGTCTAAATTTTTGCCACCAAATATCGTATCGTTTCCTTGATTTCCATTGATTGTATCATTGCCTTGATTACCATTAATAATTTCTGCATCTATAGCTCCAATAATTGAATCATTGCCACTCAAACCAAGTATACCACCAGACAAATTAGCAAGTAATCCTGGAGTTAGCTGAAAGTTGTCAGACTCAGAGGTTAATTCATAAAAACCGTCGGGAGTTTGCCCAATCATTTTTTTGGATTTAGTTAAGTTTTTTCTATTTTATAGCAGGGAACAGACCGAATAATTAATAATTAATAATTAATAATTAATAATTAAATAATTCGCGCCTTGAAGCCTCCCCTTTTAAGGGGAAAAAAGAAATAATATTTCCTTATATTCAATTCCGTAACGGTTCTAACCAGAGGTAATGATCAATTATCCATTATCCATTATCAATTAATGAACTTCTTTCTTCCCTCCTGACTCCTGACTCCTGACTCCTGACTCCTTCGTCTTAAGTTTTTATTTTGGCATTGAAGAAATACCTTTAAATAATAATATTAATCCCCCAATTAAAATTGCTACTGCTAAACCACCGCTCAGTAAATCAAGCCAACCACTATTTTCCATAATTAAAGTCAATTAAATTCTTAACAAATCTTATACCATACCTATTTTGTTACAGTCAATACTGAATTGACTAATAATCATTAAAATTTTATTTAATTTACTGATTTTTATGAGAATTTGAGTAAATTATGTATACCATAGTATCTATAATATTTTTAGCAAATATTTAAAAAAAAATATATAACAAGTCTGATGAAGAAGCAGTACAAATTCCTATTAAGTATTAAATTTACTAATTTTTTTCTATGAGTTATTGCCTCAACTTACATTGCCAACAACCTCAAAATCCCAACGATGTAGAATTTTGCCAAGCTTGCGGTTCAAAATTGTTACTGCGAGGACATTATCAAGTAATTAAACCTATTGGCAACGGCAGCTTTGGCAGAACTTTTTTAGCAGTGGATTTAGATAGATTTAATACATCCTGCGTAGTCAAACAATTTTTTCCACAAAATCACAACTTAATCTCTACTGAAAAAGCATCAGAATTATTTAAAAGAGAAGCAGAGCAACTATTAAAATTGGGAGATAATCCTCAAATCCCCACTTTATATGCTTACTTTGAAGAGCAAGAAAATCTTTATTTGGTAGAACAATTTATCGCCGGAAAAACTCTTCTCCAAGAATTAGAAGAACAAGGTGTATTTAGCGAGAATAAAATCTGGGAAATATTATTAGAATTATTGCCATTATTAAAATTGATTCACGAAGAAAAAGTAATTCATAGAGATATAAAACCAGAAAACATATTACGATTTAATACTTCAAGATCGCCAGAAAAACAAAAACATAAATTAGTCTTAATAGATTTTGGCGTTGCCAAACAAAATAGTCAATATTTTGCGAGTGAAATTGGTACTATCACTGGTACATTAGGATATGCTCCAATAGAACAAATACGCGGAGGTAAAGCATATCCAGCTAGTGACCTCTACAGTTTAGGTATGACCTGTATTCACTTGCTAACTCAAATAGCACCTAACCAACTATTTGACCCATTTAGTGGAGAATTAATCTGGCGATCGCATCTAGTTCAACAAGGAAGAGAAATTAGCGATCGCCTAGAAAAAGTCTTAGATAAATTAGTCAAAGACCTAGTAAAAGAAAGATATCAATCAGCTACAGAATTACTAACAGAAATTTCCCATAAATCAACTCCTAATATTCACCCAAAAACTCATATTTATCAAGTAGAAAAAAAATCTTTAGAAGAAATACAAAAAACTCAAGAAGAGCCGGAGAAAGTACCTCATATCAGTATAATTGTACAAGCAGAAGTAGAAGCATGGAAAAACAGACAAAATGTAGCAGAATCAAATGAATATAAGCGGGGAAAAATATTTCATAACAACATCAATAGTCACTATCAAAGCACTCAAAAATTATCAGAAGAACCACATCTTAACTATCAATCAAAACCACTGAATAACGTCATAGAATTTGAAAAGAAAAAAGCAAATTTATCTTCAACAAAAACAAAAATTAGAAACTATTTAAAACTCTCTCAGTTATGGAAAAGTGTACAAATTATCCAAGAGCATAACGTTTCTATAAACACCATAGCTATCAGTCCCCACGGTTTTACTTTAATAACTGGCAGCGATGACAAAATAATTAGACTATGGAATCTCAAAACAGGACAACTTTTGCATAAATTTTTAGGTCATACTGCCGAAGTATATACAATAGCTATTACCGCTGATGGTAGAAGAATATTCAGTGGTGGAGATGATAGAACAATATTAGCTTGGAACTTACAGAAAAAAACAATTGCAGACAGATTTTATAGTCATTTAGGTTATCCTTATAGTCATCGGGGTGGTGCTATTTTGTCAGTAGCTATTAGTCCAGATAATGAAACCGTAATAAGTGGCAGTGCTGACCATACAATTAAACTTTGGAATCAACGTAATGGAGAATTACTTTGCAAATTACATGAACACTTAGATAAAGTTTTCTGTGTCACTTATGCCAAAGTTAATAATACTGATACCGCAAAAAATCATCCTCAAAATCACATTTTTGCTAGTAGTAGTGCTGACAGTTCCATCAAAATTTGGCAAGCAGGAACCTGTGTCAGTCTGAAAACTTTGAGGGGACATTCTGGAGGAGTATATTCAATTGCTTTTACTTCAGATGCTCAAGCGATCGCAAGTGGTGGTGCAGATCGAACTATAAAACTCTGGGATGTTCGCACAGGTGAGTTACTGAATATATTCAAAGGTCATTCTCGTGCAGTTTTATCTGTTGCTATTACTCCCGATAGTCAAATTCTTGCTAGTGGAAGTCTAGATGGTACGGTTAAATTGTGGAATTTGCAGACAGGAAAATTATTAGATAGTCTTTGTGGTTATCATCCAGTGCAATTTACTTCAGATGGTAAAACTCTAGTTAGTGGAGGTGAAGGAGGTCGGATTTTAATTTGGAAGCTATAGTAATATCATGTCCACTTGCTCTCTTTCTAAGTGTTGTTTGTCTCCACTTACCATTACTGTGTAGGACTACCAAATTTTCGATAGTCCTGCATGGTAATGGTAGGATACATATTTTTTAATTTCTCCCACACTCCTCATCTCCCCATCTCCCACACTCCCCATCTCCCCAAACTCTCGGTGCTTCCTTTACCATTACTATGCACCACCACCAAATTTTCTAGGGTTGATTTATGCTTTTTTACTTCATTTTCTATATTTTCTCTTAAGAATATTTCTTGTTGTAAGATTTTATTTTGAGATTGGAGTTGTTTTTTTAATGAAAATATTTGCAAATGCAACTTTATTTCTGTTAAAAATTCATCTACTTGTATGGGCATATTAATATTATCGAAGTTCTCAATATTTAATCTCTTAATTTGATTGATTTCATTGTGTGTGTTTCCCATAAAAATTATCGGAATATTTTTTGTTAATTTTGAGCTTTGCAAAGATTGGCAAGTCTGCCATTGCTCTTTTTCCAATGATCAATTTATTAATATTAGGTCTACTGATATATTTTGTAATGTATTTAAAAATTTTTCTCTTCTATTAGCTACTATAAACTCATAGTTATTGTCTTTCAATAACCTAGATAATAACTTGAGGTTACTATCATTATTATCTACGATACAAATTACAGCTTCCGGATATACTTCTTGCAAATTATTCATTTTTATAAAAATCTATGAAATTAGTAAGTATGAAATATATTTCATACAAAACATAAAAATTAAAAAAACCTCTTGCCAGTTTTTGGGATAATTATATCCCTGTATATTTCAACAGCATAAATTTTCCTTCCCCACCTAATCAAGGTAAAATTTTGGCTGAAGAATCAAGCAAGAGGTTAAACTTTTAGATGCTCCTGATGTACTAACTCCCTAGATATTTCCTACGCTCCGACTAAGGAGTGAATTGTAGGAAAGCTAAACTCACTTACAAAGGTTTTTAATTCTCTTTGTAAAAGTTCAGAGTGTGTTTGTACTCTTGTATCATAAAACTTTTTTCCTCAAATGCAACTGGGTTATTACAATAGCCCTATTTTATTCATTGTGAAGAGAGCAATAAATAGGTAATGTTTAATATTCAAGTTAAACCAACAGTAAAATTACTATATATAGCTATAGCTGAAAAGACTACTCTTAATTTAGTACTTGTAACCATAAAACCACTGTAGTGCCACTATTAATTATGGCATTTTGCTGTTGTAAATCATGGGACAACCACTGAGGAACTACAGGAGAATATACTTGAATTTTGCCTTTCATTATATGTATTAAATCAAGAGCGATCGCTAATCCTAATCCTGTGCCTGGAATGTCCGTTTTAGCTTTTTCACCCCGATAGTTTCGTTCAAATAAATGTTCTAAATCTTGTGCTGGAATACCATAACCTGTATCACTAATAGCTATTGCTAGCATTCCTTCTATTTCATTTTTGACCGATTGATAATCATCTGTTTGTGGAGCTGAAGTTGTCAACTTAATATAAATATTTCCCCCTGCAGGAGTATACTTCAAAGCATTATCAATAATATTACTTAAAACTTCTCGCAAAGCTTTATTATTAGCTTGGACTATAGGTAAATTCTCAGGAAAATCAACTTCTAAATCTATATGACGTTCATCGGCAATTGCTTTTGCAGAAACTAATAAAGGTTCCAAAATATCTTCTACTGAAACTGACTCTAAGAAATTAGACTCTGGCAAAAGTGGTAATGATTTGAATTCTTTATTAGCTTCTGTATAATAATCTATTACATTGTCATTTTTAGTTGTAGTTTGAGGATACTCGCTTTGCCCAGAAATACTCAAAATTTCTTCCCCAACCTCGACAGTGTCATCAATTTGTTCTATCAACTCTCTGAGGCGATCGCCTTCCCGTAAAATACTATTAGCAATATTCCAGCTTTTATCTTCTGGCAACAATCTTTTCAGCAATAACTTACCAAAAGTTCGTAGTGCAGTTAATGGACTTTTCAACTGATGCAATATGTCGTGTATTATATCATACTGCTGGGCTTGTAGCTTTTGCTGTTGCTGAAATTGTTCCTTTAACCATTGAGAACGTTGATCTAATATACAAGCTATGGCAATAGTATGGGCTACTTGTTGAATTTGATTTTTTTCACCTTGATTCCATGGCCTACCTTCTCTTACTGTTACCAGTAATCCTATTACTACTCCATCATGGATTAAAGGTAAAACAATTTGACGTTGTTGCCAAGGATGACTTTCTGGCCATTTAGGTTCTGACTCTGTTGTGCCAGTGCTTGCTTCTAAGAGCCAAGTATTTGTCCCTGTAGTTAAGGTTGTTGCTGATAGTTTCGGAAGATCGCCTAATATTTGTATTTCTGAGGTTGTTTTGAAAACTGAAGTAGCTTCCCCATTCTCAAACTTTTCTGGGTATGCAATAATGGGAATTAGTTTAGCTTCATCTCCTTCGACTAATTTTTCTGTCAAGTAAACTATACTTAAACATGCACCCCAACTAGATACAAGGGCTATTTGTGATCTGCAAAGTCTAATAAATTCTGTACTGGTTGGCATTAGCATTGGAGCTATTTGTGGGACTTTCCACTAGATATGGACTTTTTTGGGACTCTAAATATCTCAGAATTTTATAAGCTATCTTCATCAAAGTGTATATTTTGTATCAAAATATTAAAAACACTTGAGTTTTTCAACTAAAATTTATATAATCTTATCAAATTTGGTAGCCATAACTACACCCATCGGCTAACACAGGAGGTAAGGAAATTGGCTAGAAGACGTAAGCGCAAAAGTCGTCGTAGACAAGAAGGACGCAGGATTCTTGAGCAAGTGGCTCAGTATAGTATTGAAAGTGGTGAAGATAAACCAGTCACTGCAGCCCGTAAATTTATTCATGCCCAAGGTATTGTTCCCCCTGCTGTACTTTTAGTTAGAAGGAATGAGCATACTACGGATCGATACTTTTGGGCTGAAAAAGGTTTATTTGGAGCTCAGTACGTTGAAGAAAATCACTTCTTGTTTCCTAGTTTAAAGGTTTTGACTGAAGCTAAGACACCTGACAAAAAGCAAATATTTAGTTCTACTCCAAATATAATTAAAGTGTAAGGACATCATTAATTTAATGTTTTTTACTGGCAAATTAAGAATGTCCTTGATTTTTGATGACCGCCAACAAATATTAACTTCTACTGAAATATTTAGTAGGTGAGTGGGTAATACTGAACTCGTAATCCCAGCTCATTTAATTTAGTAGTATTTGGTCACAGATTTTATAGCCTTATGTGCTCAATTAACTAGGATTTAAAGCTTCCATCTGCCAATGGACTTAAATCCTAAGTTTTTTTTTCAATATCTCCCTTTATAACTTTTGGTTTGAGCGGGAAATTATTGTTTTACTGATTTTTAACTAGGTTAAACCAACATATTTGATTGACCTTTGTTCAAATCATCCCCACAATATACTTGCTTTCTTTTTGACTATCTGGTATACACTACAGCTACTAATCATCTTAGTTAATCACTCGATCAGTTGACCAAATGGATTGCGACAACCTTGACAATGACCGAAATCCTATAGCAATACTATTGGTAGCTGATCAAAATAATTTATCTTAATAATTGTTGATACTTATACCTTGATTATTGGTATGGTTTCAAGTTTATAGCTGTTTGTAAAGCTGTTAATTCGTCTCTATGAGCTGTGACAGAAATTAAACTTTTGACCCCAGAATCCTCAGTCAATATTCCTTCTAACTTTAGAGACACTTGTTCTGGTCGTTTAGACTTTTGCCAATAAAAAATACCTGCTAAAGGAGATGCTAGCACTAGCCATAGGTAGTATTGGCCATATTCAGGAACTAACATTGATAAAGCCAAACCAAAACATAAACAACCTATTGCAGCTAATAGGGTCAAGAAAAATGCCAAAAACAAACTCGGTCGAACTACTCCTTCAAATATTAGTTGATTCTCAGCTGCATTAGCACTAACAATTCGGTAGGCCCGATAGCTAAAATATTCTTTTAGCTGCTGTAAAAGTGAATCAGCTTCCCGATCGGCTATCAGTTTGAGGTTCTTAGTCCTATTTTTTACTGATGCTTTGATAAAAAAAACTAGACCAATGCTAGATAGAAGCGTCAGTACAAATGACGATACTAAAGCTGTATTATTCATACAATTTTAAATTTGAATGGTTTTTTTATGTGTTCTCTTTTACATAAGTTTACAACAAAAAAAAAGACTAGCTGCTTTGTGACAAATATCAGCTAGGGTTTATACTTCTATTTAGATTTTATAGCTGAAAAATTGGCACAAAAATATTCTCAATGGGAGTCTTAGCCAAAATCAGCATCAAAATTGTCCTCACCTGCCTAATCTATTTACATAGTTGATGGTTGAATTTGAGGCCGAATATGACCATTATTAGTATATTCGTACCATAGTTGGGCTAAATCTGTAGCTTGAGAACGCCATTGAGGGATAACTTGATACATTCTCCGTGGACGCCCTCTTCCTTCTACTTTTTTCCAATAGCCAATAATTGTGCTTTGATCCTCAAGAAATTTCAGAGCGCCGTATAATACTGTGTCAGAAAGTCGATAAATAGGGTAGTCCCTTTCTAATTGGCCAATAAGCTCAGTTCCGTAAGAGTCTCTTTGTAACAACACAGATAGGATATAGCACACTGCTAATTCTTTGTTTAGATAGACCGGAGGGGGACTTTGAAAAAATTGATAAATGTCCTCAAAAGAAGTCATCTGAATTTATCCACTCACTCTATCTTCCAATCTATCGTGCAAACCATTAGGTGACCACTCATTAGACTTCTTCTATTAAGTAAGTCAAAAGTTAAAAGTCAAAAGCCAAATAAATTGAGGATTTGTGGATAGGAATTTATTTGACTGTCAATTTTGCAGGGGGTCTATTTATTTCCCTTAGTAAATGCTATAAAAAATGCAGCAATTTTAGCAGATTAGTAGTGTAGAAGTTTAAGAAAGACATAAATTTACTATTTCTTAGGTTGGATTTATACCTAACATAGCTTGTAGAGTTAAGACTAGAAAAACAAATGTCCCCATGATTAGACCGATCAGAGCGATCGCCGTAACAGGTTTATTTAATAGTGGCTTAAGTTGATCGAATAGAAAAAAGAATATTCCGAGGGTAATGGTAATAAAGTATCGTGGGTAGCGAGAGACATTGTTGAAGAAATCTTGCATTGTTTTGTTTGATAAAATTTTAACTCTATAGCAGGGAACAGGGAGCAGGGAACAGGTAACAGTGGGAAAATAATTTCTCTCTCTGTCTAAGATTGATCATCAATCTATGCCCTAACCAACTCGTTCCTTGCTATGTACAATATTAGTTTAATATCTAATTAGGGTTTGCTGAAAAAGTCTTATGGGTGAGGGTAGGAGACAACCCACCCCTAACCCCTCCCCTCCTGGGAGGGGAAGACAGGAGAAAAGGGTCGGGAGCGAGGAAGTAGGAGCTAAGTTTTGTCCCTTGATTTTTCTGCCCAACTATGCGCCTAAAATACGCTCCTTTTTGAGCGTGAAGAGCTGAAAACCAGGTACTTTTTAAAGGCAAAAAAAAGACTAAAACCTTTATCTGTAAAGACTTTTAGATTTAATCAGCAAGCCCTAATTAGTCAATTTGTGACCATATCCAATCTATCCAGCTTTTTACAGTAGAAGCTCGTCTTTCTCTAGTTTTATCTCCTATTTTTAGATGATTTTCACACAAAAGTTGGATTATTTGTTTTTTTGAGGGAATATGGGCAATTTCTAAGGATAGTTTAAAAGCTTGATTAAATACTTCGTGTTCCAATATTTTTTCGATGAGCTTTAAATATTTAAGTTTATGTCGTTGACAAAAAATATCTTTGGCTTGGTTTGTTAGTGTAAAAGTTTTTTCCTGTTTTGTTATTAGCTCTAAATATTTTCCTGCGCTTGTATAATAATAAGTTTGTCTCTCATCAAATTGATAATTTTCTGTAATTTCATCTGAAGTTAAATCATTTTCTAATAGTAGTGAAATTAAGTCTATTAATCTTTCAAATTTATTGGCTTGTGGAAATGGAATCTTTGGCGGTTCAGGAATTATTTTGATCTGATCTAGTAGGAATTCTATGTCGCTTATTTGTATTTTCTCTGAAGCAATTACATAATTTTTATTTTCTACCAAGGTGATAGAGTTATAGTCTGATATATCTACAAATTCATAAATAAAAAAACTGAAAATGTCGTTAGAGTAAGTCATTAATACTGGTACAACTCTCTTACTGATTTTTTTTGACCACAATCTATATGGATAATAGAGTTGTCTAATTAAAAAATCCTCAACCTTATAGTTTTTAGCTTCGATTAAAATCAAACGATCGTCAGTTTCAAAACCTGCATCTATTTCACACTGAGAGTTAGCAACATTAATTGAATATGACTGATTATTAATAGAATTTTTAATGTAAAAATAAAAAGTTCCAGTAGACATTCTGCCAGAAACGGTAAATTTAGTTTTTGAGCCAACTAAATCATCAATAATACCGATGTTAAATGCACATAGTAATGCCGAACTTTCAGAATATAAATTAGTGTAATCTATTGTTTCTATTTCTCTGGGAAACTGCCAATGAATACTTTCAAGTTTGGAATGATATTTGACTGGTAAGTGTATATTAAAGTGACCAATAATATATTGAGAACGAGAAATTGGTAAAATAGATAGACAATTCTCTTTAAATATTTCTGGTAAGTTAACAACATGGTCAAATTTTGCCATGAGTCTGCTTTCTCGTTCCTGATTAATTTGAGATGCTTCTATTTTGAATAAGCCATTTTTATTTACCTCTTCTAAGATTTGATATTTTTCAAATAACTTTTTCCATGCTACGTCATTTTTAGTCATACCTAATTTATCTCAGTCTGGTAGCATCAGTATTGTAAGGTAAGGGTCATTTCAGTTATCAGTTATCTATTTATCAGTACCTCTGCAATAAGGAGGCTTGAAATAAGGAATAGTCTCTTTTTTCTTGGTCGATGGTCGGCCAGCGAGGAGACCCGTTCTTGCAGACCCACTCCGAAGATCGCCATCCCACCGTACGGGAAGCTCCGAAGATCGACCGCTTTTTATCCCTTTAAAAAGGGAGGCTTTAGACCACAATTTTTCGGTAAGGAAGAAAGCTGAGGCGGGGCATCTTGCCACGCAACTAGGAGATAGGGAAGAAGGCTGAAAAGCTTGAAAAATTTTACTTAAATTTCCTGTAGACATTCAAGCTTGGGTTTACACAAATGATAACAACGAACATGATATTAAAAGTTAGTAAATTGACTCAAAAAATGGTCTAAATCAGAATATTTTTATCTTTCATTTGTTCACATTTTTTAGCTTTTTTTATCACTGGATAATTAATAGGTTTATTCCTTTTATTTTTTAGTTTTCATCAAGTTTATTTTTCATGGAACTTAGGAGAACGTCCGACAATTCCAATATATGTAGATTAAATCAAAGGTGCTATATTTTGCAAAATCAAGTCAATTAATTATAGGTATCAGTCCTAAATTCAAAAATTTAGTTATGCTATTGTTCATCTGATATAGTAATTTTAATACTTTAATTCTTTTCAATTTATTCCCAATATAAAATCCTATGAATTAATGTTATTAGTGAAACCTATCCCACTATTTTTAACAGACTTATTTGTTAAAGTAAAATGTGTTTGAAAAACTTATATTTTTCATTTTTAACTCTCAAAATATTTATGGTTTTCAGCAAAAATCTTATTACTGGTATAGGTTCGACTATGTCAAGATAAAAATGACAGGTATGTTAAAATTGAGGAGCCGATCAAGCAAAATTTTTGAGAGTTGATCATGGTGACAATTTTTTGCCCTTAAGATAGGTCATAATAATCGAGTTGCGTTTAAACTATCCTTTCCATTCGGAATGTCTAATTTTTTATGACTTTTGTCAATTATTACCCCCATGATTCTGGAAAAGTACGTTTGAGAAACTAAAAATTGGCTTGACTATTTTGTTTAGACTAGGATAGTTTACAAACTTTTGTAAATTTAGTTGAGAAGTATTTTAGCATTAGGTGGACATGAAAAGTAGGACAGACGACAAAATAATTGTTCGGGAATATTTCAATTCCACTGGTTTTGAGCGGTGGCAAAGAATTTATGGAGAAGGCCAAGTAAATAAAGTCCAATTAGATATTAGAAAAGGACATCAACAAACCGTTGATAACGTTCTCAGTTGGCTACAAGAAGATGGGAATTTATCCGGTTTATCAATTTGCGATGCAGGTTGTGGAGTTGGTAGTTTGAGTATTCCCTTGGCCAAAGCTGGAGCAGTTATCTATGGTAGTGACATATCAGAAAAGATGATCGCCGAAGCATATCAACTTGCTAAGTCTAGTTTAATTAGTATGGGTAACGTTAATTTTGTTGCTCAAGATTTAGAAACTTTAAGTGGTAAATATCATACAGTTATTTGTTTGGATGTGCTGATACATTATCCTCAAGAAAAAGTTGCAGATATGATTAATCATTTGATTTCTTTAGCAGAATCCAGACTTATTATTAGCTTTGCACCAAAAACTTTAGCTTTAAGTTTATTGAAAAAAGTAGGTGAGTTATTTCCTGGACAAAGTAAAACTACTCGCGCTTATCAGCATCGTGAAGCTGATATTATCAAAATTATAGAAAGTAATGGTTTTTCTATCCAAAGACAAGCAATGAACAGCACTAGCTTCTACTACTCTCGTTTACTGGAAGCTACTCGTTAGTAAGTTCAATAATTGTTAAAGAATATTGAAATTGGTACTTAATGTACTAAAAATAAATATAGTATAACTACATTTGTAACTAAAATTTGAATTAACCTAAGAGTTATTTAGATTTTATATTCTCCATTGACTGTGACAAATAAGTTATATAGCTTAAATGCTCAACTTTAATATTAAATAACAACTACATTAGGAATATTATCAATATTTTGAGAAAAGTAGTGAAGATAAAAATAGATAAAAATTAGGGTTAATTTGATCAAAATAATTGGGTCGCGCCACCCCGCCTTTTAAGGCGAAATGTTTTTAGAGGCTTGCTCAAATCCCCTTTACAAAAACAACTTATGACTTCTGACTTCGTTAAAATGACACAGTGGTAAAAAATTAATGACTAGAATTTTTTTAGTAATAGCATCTATTCTAGGAGGTTTGTCTGTAGTCGCTGGTTCTTTTGCTTCTCATGCTTTGAAAGAAAAGTTTAGTCAATACTTTCTAGACATTTTTCAGACAGGTGCTCGTTTACAAATGTACCATTCCTTAGCTTTGTTAATGGTGGCTTTTTTATTAACTATTGAAGAGTTACCTCAAGGATTAATGGTGGCGGCTGGCTATGCTTTTATTATTGGCATAGTAATTTTTTCTGGGAGCTTATATGCTTTAAGTCTGACAGGAATTAAATGGTTAGGAGCTATTACGCCCATAGGTGGAATTGCCTTGATTATTGGATGGGGATGTATGGCAGTCGCTGGTTGGAACTTAAAACTATAAAAATTGATTATTTTGATTATTTATAGAAATATTTAAAGATATTCAAGTCAAAAAATCAGCAAATAATGAACAATATTTTGCCAAAAGTTTTAAAGAAGATAACTTCGAGCTATAGTGTAGTAAACCAAAGCTATACAAATCTGGGTATCTGGCTTCTGTGAGTTACTGCCTTAATCCCAACTGCCCCAATCCGTCTGACCCATTAAATGCTGGTAAACGCACTTGTTGTCAATGTGGTTCACAATTGTTGCTGCAAAATCGGTATCGCGTGATTAAGCCCCTTGGGGGGGGAGGTTTTGGGAAAACTTATTTAGTAGATGATCAAGGTGTAAAAAAAGTTCTAAAAGTATTACTGAAAAGTCATCCAAAAGCTGTATCTCTGTTTCAGCAGGAAGCACAAGTACTAATCAGTTTACGAAACCCTGGGATTCCGAAGATAGAAAAAGATGGTTATTTTACATTTTTCCCAGAAAATAGTGATGAATCTATACACTGCCTCGTAATGGAATTTATTGGTGGTGCAAATTTACAGGATTGGATGAAAAGTCGTCGCCATAGGCCAATAAATCAAGCTCAAGCAGTAGATTGGCTGACACAATTATCGGAAATATTGGAAAAAGTTCATCAGCAAAATTATTTCCATAGAGATATTAAGCCCCACAACATCATGCGTAGACTAAATGGCCAATTGGTGTTGATAGATTTTGGTACTGTCAGAGAGGTATCTGAAACTTACTTAGTCAAAGTAGGTCAGGGGGAAAATGTTACAGGTATTGTCTCACCAGGATATACTGCCCCAGAGCAAACAAATGGCAAAGCTGTTCCTCAATCAGATTTTTTTGCTCTAGGGCGGACTTTTGTCTATTTATTAACAGGTAAACCCCCCACGGCCTTTCCAGAAAATCCTCGTTCGGGAAAATTGCAATGGCGAAAATATGCTCCTCACATATCAAAGAGGTTGGCAGATATAGTTGATTATTTGATGGCTCCTTTCCCAGGAAATAGGCCTCAAACTCCAGCCATGATTTTGCAGTGCCTAGCAGAAATTGATACCGGAGATAGTTCTGGTAAAGAAAATTATCGAATGCCTTCCCCTTCTAAGCAGACTAAACGAGGCCAAGAAAACACTAAATTGCCAACAGACCAAACTCAAACAAGAAGTTTATCTAGAACAAAATTCAAGACAAAAATATCCCGTAATCAGTCACGTAATCAGTCAAACATTAAATTAAAAAATAATCTGATAATCGGGTTAACAATGTTGCTATTGGCAGTAGCAACCTCTCAATTTTATGGCTTTTGGCGCTATAGAATTTTTCCTGCAGATCCAATCCTATTGTTACGAGGGTTGAATAGTAGTCGATTTTTGCAGAATACCTTAAATGGTTATTTAGGACCAGTAAATGCGATCGCTCTGACACCAGATGGTCAAATTCTTGCTACAAGTAGCTCTAATACAATTAAAATTTGGAACCTCAAGACTGAGGAATTAAAAAATAACATTGCAGATGCTCATACAGCTCAAGTAACTACTCTAGCAATTAGTCCTAGTGGTCAAATATTAGTAAGTGGTAGTGCCGATCAAACTATCAAATTTTGGGATCTAGGAGTAGGTAAACTAATAGATACAATTCTGGCTCATCAAGGCCAAGTGAATGTAGTGGCCATTAGCCCAGATGGACAGACATTAGCAAGTGTTGGTAGTGATCGATTAATGAAATTGTGGAATATCCAAACAAGTAGTCGAATGCTTACCTGGATACCAGATCAAGAACATGAAGTAAATACTTTAGCTTTTAGCCGAGATGGGACTATTTTAGTTAGTGGTAGTAATGACGGAACCATTAGACTGTGGAACGTTAGTACGGGTATTCGTAGACAAACTCTAGAGGGACATACCAAGGCAGTTAGTACGGTCGTTATCAGTCCAGATAATCAAACTTTAGCTAGTGGAAGTGAAGATGGAACTATTATACTATGGAATTTAAACACAGGGGAAAAAGAAAGTGTAATTAAACCAAATATAGCTGCAGTCAAATCTATTGTTTTCACTCCTGATCACCAAAAAATAGTAGCTGCCGGTGAAAATATTACTATTTGGGATCTAATTACAGAGGAGAAATTACAAACATTGATTGGTCATTCTGAATCAATAAGTTCTCTTGCTATTACTCCTGATGGTAAAACCTTAGTTAGTGGAAGTGCAGATCAAACTATTAAGGTCTGGCGAATACCATAATATTCTGTCCGCTGATTTAATCACTTAACTTCCTGGGTCGGAACTGCGGAATTCATGTGTATGGTGGAGGGTAATTAAGGGAAGTTGCTCTATCGCGAGACCTGCCATCAACACCAACCACACACTTTTTCCCTCTAAGATTGGGAGTTTTAAACGAACCTGTTAAAATAGATAAAAACTTTTTCTTTTCTTCTTTGGTTTATTTATCTTCCCTGTTTCCTGTTTCCGTTTATTTAGTAAGTGTTCAACCAGAAATAATATTATTATAGCAGGAGAAAGAAGGAAGAAGGAAGAAGGAAGAAGGAAAAACCTTGCGTTGTCTGAGTTTTAAGCTTTTGATATGTCCGCGCCCTTTGCTTCGACTGCTATAACTAGAAAAATTTTACTCTACAGACTGAACTAACACAAAAAGCAAAAGTAGGAAAAAAAGATGATTTCTTATTTACCCTACTTTCTTTGTTTTGCTTAGTCAATTCAGGTTTTAGTAATATTCTAAAACCTAAATTGAGTCCTGATAGTTCCTACCCAAAGAGTTTCATTATCCTCAATGTGATTAGGATTAGTAATCACAAACAAACCAGGAGTAATCGCAATATTGTCGTTCATTTGGAAGCGATAGAATACTTCAATGTGTATAGATGTATCTGGGTCTTTTAAATCATCATCATCACCACCATCAGTAATAATTGGTGGTACACCAACAATGATACCTCCTAAACTACCTTCTCTGAATAGACCTGGAAAAGCTAAGGTCAAAGCGCCAGTGATTATAGTGATATCATCATCATCACTATCATCTTCAGGACGAGCAAATGAGGCACCAGCCCAACCACCTATTTGAAACCAATCATTAACTTTCCACTGAGCTTCAAAGTTGAGGTTGTCTGCTGTACTTCTTCTGTCATCAAAAGGATCTCTGGCCAAAAAACTACCAGTACTTCCAGTTAAGTTCAAATCTCCTTTCGGATGATACGCACGCAAATAACCTAGTTGAAAAGCTATTTTATCGTTTGGCTCAATTGTAAACTGACCAAATCCACTAAACCCACCATTAAAAATACCTCTACCTTCTCGAGGGTCTTCCGAATCTGGTACAGCATAACCTATAGTCATCTCAATCGCATCACTGAAAGCATAGGCAAATTTGATACCCGCATCAGAAGGAGCACGATAGTAAGTAGGGGTGAATCGTCCAAACCTAGAAAAAGAACCAGCACCACTACTTTGAAAAGGATTAATAGGTGCCACAAAGTCATCAATACCATAGCCATTAGCAGCTATCTCTACCTGTGCTTTATCGTTGAGTAAAGGAAAGCGATAGGCCAATTTATTGAGAGTCACATCATCATCTAGGTCGTCATCTGTAGATAGACGAGTCATCAAACTATTCGTCAAATCTCGACCGCTATAGTTAGGAACGTTACGAGCTTGTAAACGAGTTCTCAAGCGATCTTTACCTGTAAAACTGGTATCAAAAATTAAACGAACCCGATAAGAAAGAGTCGCCTCTGTTCGATCCTCGTCACTCCGTGGTAGTCCACGTCCCCCAGCTTTTTCTCCAAAGGTATCACTCAACCAAAATAAAATTTCACCACCCAGTTTGGTAGTTGTTGAGAATTGATTGGCTTCCAGCTCCTCCGTTCTAGCTTCCAGAGCATCAACACGGCCACGCAACTCAGCTAATTCTGTAGCAAACTCTTCTTGCAGTCTCTGTAATACTGCCAAATCATCACGAGTCACTAAATCTGCTGTTGCTGCTGCGACTAATTCTGTAATTCGATCCAAACAAGCATTTAGACCAGCAGCAAACTCATAACGGGTCATCGCCCGATTACCTTTGTAAGTACCATCTGGATAACCAGCAATACAACCATAACGTTCTACTAAAGATTGCAAAGCTTGAAAAGCCCAATCAGTGGGTTGGACATCTGATAATTGAGTCACAGATGTTACTTGTCCCATGGGATCTACTTGTTCTAACTCTGCTCCAGGAATCTTCAGGGAAGGATCTTTTAGATTTTGTAATCTAGTATCTCCTGGTATTTCTACTTCTTCTGAGGAGGTATCACCTTGTGATTCTGTGGGCAGTTCAGATGAAGTAGTTGAATAGTTAGTTGTATTTGTATTAACATCTTGAGCATTAGCCAGTTGTTCTACAGAAACCTGATTTGCTAAAGCAGAATTAGCTATTAGTAAAGTGGCGATACTGAATACACCAGAAGTCTGTTTTAGAACATTCAGGGTAATTTTTGTCATTTTGCTCTCCTCACACCTTTTTATAACCAATGAACAACCCTACTGTTTAGAGTAGATTTTACTATTGATTGTTCCAATTTATTTTCTTAACAGAAGTCTTAGTGTTAGCTAAGTTTAATCTGGTTTAATCTGGAGATAGATATCTAAAATTATTTAGCATTAGAGAATTAAGGGCTTCAATGCTCTAAAATATGGCATAAACAAATAGAATATTTTTCTCCATAAAATTATTCCTAGTAGTTTTTACACAAAACTTATCCTGAAAAAAGACAAGTTAAGTATCGCCCTTGAGTGTAACAACAATTTAGATATTAGATAAATATGTCTAAACTTCACTAGAACTATCAGTAGACTCAAAGTATTTCTGAATAATTAGATACAGTAGACATAGTTACCTTTTTTTACCAAGAAGGTTAGCACCTCTTACGCAATAGTGCAACTATCTTGAATGTAATATTTGATTTATTTTATTTTTCTGCCTATTGTTCCAGGAGTATGACTAGGTAATACCAGACATGATATTTTTTTACTCTACAAAGTCAAAAGCTAATTTAGTTCAATCTATACAGTTTTTCTTCAAGTCCTGAAATAGTCGCCGGAGCATAAGGGCCACAGTTCGAGACCTGACTAGGTTAATAAACTTTTTACCCTTGGTCGAGTCTTTTTGAAGTTACTGTTTGTAATGCTCAAACTTGGCCACTATCTCCAAGCCTACTCTAGACGTTAGTCTTTTTCCATCGACCACGGTCAGACACCATAGATGTAGTTCCTTCGTGCCTAATGATGATCTAGCAGCGCTAAAGCGTTCTATGTCCCTTGATGACCTTGTCTGCTGATGACCTTTCCTCACTGCCAAAACCTAAACACGCACTCTCACTTTCAAACCGACTTAATGGGTAACAACGGATTAACAGCATCGCACGAGCTAACGGCGTAAGTTACATCTGGATGTCAATGAGGCCACTGGAGAGATTGTTAGCTGACCCGCCAATTCATCTCCGTTAATAATGCCAATTCCTCAGTTGAGAGATCACCCAGATTATTACTCGTAAGAATTAGGATTTGGTCCATACCAAAGATAAATTTCCTGAGTACAAATTAATTCATTCTCAGGTATGCCAGGATTGCATTAAACGGGTAAAACTAGCTTTTGATAGGTGGTTTAAAGCAGATAAAAACGGGCAGCGATTAGGCAAACCAAGGTTTAATGGAATTGGTCGTTATCGTAGTTTTACTTATCCTCAAATCAAACAAGATTGTCTGGAAGGAAACAAGATTAATTTACCCAAAATTGGCCTGGTAAAATTAATTCAACATCGACGATTACCAGATGGTTTTCACTCCTTTATCTGCTACGATTAGCCGTAAAGCTGATGGGTATTATGTAATAATACTTTGGAGGATAAATCAGTTCCTACGTTTAATTGTGATGTTAAACCCACAACAGAAAACACCCTAGGCATTGAGATGGGATTAAAAGATTTCTTGGTAACAAGCCATGGAGGCTCAGTTTCAATTCCTCAATACTATCGCTCATCTCAAAAGCGATTAAAAACTCTACAGAAACGTTGATCTCTTAAAAAGAAAGGTAGTAAAAGATGGTTCAAAGCTCTTCTAGCTGTAGCCAAACAACATAAAAAGGTCGCCGATCGACGTAAAGACTTTCATTTTAAAACAGCCAATGAATTGTGATCAAAAGCGGATGTTATTGCCCATGAAAACTTAAACATAAAAGGACTAGCAAAGACCCGTTTGAGTAAATCAATTAACGATGGGATTTGGGGGACAATTCCTAACTATTTTGACTGTCAAAATGGATATCATCCTCAAAAAATTATGGAGGAGTTGAAAAAAGTTGCTCCGGCAATTCTGACGAATATTCCCTTGAAACTGTCGCCTAAACCATTAAAAGCTCAAAAGAATCAACAAGGCAAAACAGGATTTGTACCCGTCACAGCTAGGTGGGTGATAGAAAGAACCAATTCCTGGATGGAAAGATGTAATACCAATTTCAAAAAATATTGTTACAATAGAATAGGTATAAAATTATTAAGCGATCGCCACAGAGTAGTTGCGATCGCTTAACTACCAAAAACCAAAATAACCATATAAAAACTACCCATACTTGCTATAGAGTCAGGAGAGGTTTCAATTGCTGATTAATCAGGGTGTTCAGGAAAAAATTTATAAATTGCGATGGAAAACTTGCAGAACTTTAATGCCTAGAAAATAGTCATATAAATGCAATTGAACATTACTGCAGTCACAAAATAAGGAATAGGGAAGTAGATTACGAAAATCGAAAAAAAAGGCTAAAATTTAAGAATATATGCCAGATATCAACTAGGTGACTGTAGGCATAAACTATGTATTAAGATGTCAAACCTAGAAGTAAATTATGGATGAAATTCCAGCCTTTAATAAAGCCTTTAAAATGACATCCCATCCCCCTAGAGATTCTATTGTCTGTGAAGTTAATCCTGTAATTATAGATGTCAACCTTTTCCTGAGCTGCTCTAAATTCTCAAATATTTCCCATTTTAATTTTCTTTTTATTTCTAACCATAACCTTTCGATAGGGTTTAATTCTGGAGAGTAAGGAGGTTGAAATAAAAAAATTATGTTCTCAGGAATTGACATATTTAAACTTTGATGTAGAGGCCCATTGTCTAATTGAATAATATGTAAATCATCAGGATATTTTTCGGCAAATAACTCCAAATATTTTTCCATACACACTGTGTCGTTTAGGGCTAAATTCATAGAAAAAACTCTCTCCTGTTTTAGGTTCTATCAAGCCATAAAGCCACAAATACTTAAACAACCATTGGTGTTTCCCTATGGGTTTAATACCCATTCCTGTTAATAATTTACCAGTGATAGTTTTCAGGCCAATTCTTGTTTTCCTACGGAATGCTACGCAAACGTCTTCACACCAATATCTAATTTTCTCAGCTCTTAAATTTTGTTTTTCCTTAATTGTTATTTTTTTTAAGATTTTCTTTCTCTAGTTTTTTTTAACTCTTCAAATTCTTCTACATTTTGCTTAATGCTTAGGGGTCGTGGTACTTTCAGTTTACTTTTCAGCCGATATCTGACCAATTCATGTACTGTTCTATATTTATAGCAATGTGCGCTGGTATATTTACATACTACATACAAATCTATAATAGTATTACAGCGACTGTATGACCTATATTTTTCATAAATTACGCGCTCGAACTCCGTGACGCTGTCGCGATCGCGTCTTTGTCAAAATGTTCAGGATGCCTGTTCAGGTATTTACAATTTACAGTTAATAATTG
>NZ_JAAHGU010000064.1:0-38620 GCF_010692685.1 Okeania sp. SIO2F5
ACCACTTGGCAATGATTAAGATGCGATCAAACTCCGTTCCGCTTCGCGTTGGCGGAGCCTAGCGGCAGCTATATCGCGAAGCGTGATAGAGAAACTTTGGCAATTTTTGGAGATGTCTATTGGTAAGGTAAGTTCCGGCAACTGATGATTTGCGATCGCTTCTTACACCATACTATCAGTCTAAATACTTACTCAACTTTTACCATCTTTGCATACTACATTTTGTCGCACAGAATGTGGGTTTTAAGATAGTGAGGTATAATCTTCATCCCTATTCCCTATTCTCCCAAAACTACTGTAAATGAAATTTCAAATCACAATTTCTCCCTTTAAAATTGCTAAATACTTAACTTTTGGCGTGATATTTTTAACTATATGCAGCATCGCCATTCAAATAGGTAAATACGTTTTTGATTACCGCGAACCCTGGACAAGATTATTTAATCTCGACCGGGAAATGAATATTCCAACTTGGTATTCAGCTTTAATGTTAATATCTTGTGGATTAATTATTCGCGGAATTTTTGCAATAAAAAAATCACAGTCTGAGCGTTTCTGGCGAAAGTGGCAAATTCTCTCAATTATCTTCTTTCTATTAGCACTTGACGAAGTAGCTAGTATCCATGAAATTTTGATTATTGATGACTTAGCAGATACTCTAAATCTTCCCAGTTTATGGCATTCAGTGTGGGTAATTCCTGGAACAGTTTTAGTAGTAATTTTTATCTGGAAATATTGGAAATTTATACTCTATTTACCAAACCAACTGCGTCGATATTTCTTAATTGCTATTAGTTTATATGTGGGTGGTGCATTGGGTATGGAAATGGTCGGAAGTTACTATGATGGAATTGATGGTCAGCAGAATTTAGTTTACGCAATGTTAGCCACCGTAGAAGAAGTAATGGAAATGATGGGATGTGTGGTTTTTATTTATGGGTTGTTAACTTATTTAGGTGAGTTAAGTACAGAGTTACAAGTTAATTTTCACATTAACAATAAGGGTTAATTTTATATCGCAGGAGTAGGTATCACTTTAGGGAAAAAATTGATAATACCAATTTGGAAAAAGAATGTTACGAATTAATTTGGGCAGTTCAAAGGCTTTAAAGGAGATGCCCCTTGGACGAAAAAGATAAATTACAACCTAATAAATAGTATTAAAGCTATTAATTATGACTCGGTAACTTCCCCTCCTGGGAGAGGTTAGGGGTGGGTTTAATTCTAAGAAATAACCTAGTTATTTGTAGCAAATATTTATCAAATTGGTATAATATCATGTCCTTTGGTATCGTTGGTGTAAAAACTTAGGTAATATCTACTTTTTCTTGATTTTAAATCTTCTTCCTTCTTCCTGACCGAATAATTATTAATTGTTAATTATTAGTTGTTAAATTGAGCTTTATCTTTATCCCTTATGGGTTTAATACCCCACCGTCTAGACGCTGCAAATACGCTTGGTGAGGTGAGAATCTCCATCGACCGCATTTTTCTGACTACTGAATTCTGACTTTTTCTTCAAAATTACTGATGTACCTGACTTAATATAAATAGAATAGCTAAGGCAACCACTTAGGATGAATACCAGTTAGAGGCAACTCTTCTGGTTTAAGTTGCCACTGGGAATCATCTTCTGGCATTTTTGAGTCTAAAGGTAACATCCATAAACGACTAATTTTTCTAGTGTTTTTTGTATTTTCTTGTTCTTGTTCTTCTTGATTTGATATTGTCACCATTTGGTCAAATAATAATGCTAAACCATCTGGTGATAAATCCATATTAACTTCCTGTTGGTTTGGCAAAATAACCAAAGGTCTTAACAAATTTCTCTTAAGATAAAATGCTGCGATATAAGGTTGTTCTTGATATTCTTCTTCCTTCTCTACTACTTGAGTTAATAAACAATAAAGAATTCTTTTATTCGGGTCAAATTCTGCACTGAGAATATTACCATAAGGACGAGTTCTTAATACCTCTCGCTCCTGACCTTGATTAGTCACAATATAAAGCGATCGCGTCCCATCTTGATTATATTTTACCATGGTTGCCATGGAGCCATCAGGAGCAAAATTCAATACTGTTCCAAATTTTGGTAAGAATATTAAATCCTCTGAATCTGTTTCTGGATTTATTGGTAAAATGGAGGTTCCTTCTCCTTGTAAAATTACTAAACTTTTGCTATCTGGGGTAATTAAAAAGTCTCCACCTTTTTGAATTATTCCATCTTTATTTGTTAAAGGTTGTGCTTCTTTTTCTAATTCTAATACCCACGGACCGGAATCAAAAACATCTTTTCTATTTACCCGTTGAATGACAATTTTTTGACCATCAGCAGATAAATCAAATTTCAAGTTTTGGTATTCTAAATTATCAAGAACTTTTTCAATTTTACCTGCAGCTTCTAATGATTTTAATTGGGAATCTCCAGGAGTAAAATTAATCCCAGTTGTCACAGTATATATTTGTTGTTCTATCAGAGTCGGAACTTCATTTTGCTTTTCAACTGCCGAAAATAAAATCTTTTCACCTTGGGGAAAAAATTTAAAGTCCATTACTTCTAAATTTTTCGGACTTAGTATTATAGGCCGTTGCTTTTTAGTTAAATTAATTAAGATTAATCTGCCTTTTTCCTCTCCTTGAAAACCTATATAAGCAAATGCGCGATCGCGACTTCTAAATAGACCTTGAAAAGGCTGCATTACCTCCCCTTGATCCAAGCCATAAAACTTTTCTTTTGCCCCTGATAATTTCACTTTATACTGATTACCATAGGGAGCAGGTTCTAAAATTGTATAAGCCATTCTACGACCCGCCCAACTCACTTTTCCTGGTAAAGGTGGTTCTATTGTTAAATTTTTTTCAACACTTGCATGGTTCATGGGTCGATTAAAATTTAGTATAAAAGCTGTATCTTCAGCTCCTATTTTTTTGTCTTGCCAGCTAAAGTCTTTAACTTTTGGAGTTGTACTTCCACCACTCACAAATAACAGACAAATTAACACCGTTAAGCCGAGAATCAAAGTAATAGCAACTCTGTCCAAAGGTTGTCGTAATTCCTCTAAAAGAATGTCTTGATTTTCGCGAAATAGATGATTAATTTTTTTTCTTAAATTTACCATTTATTTTTCCTTTATACCCCACAGTTAAAGAAGGAAGTCAGAAGTCATAAATCAGAAGTTATTTTTGTTACAGGGATTTTGAGCAACCCTAAAAAAATATTTCGCCTTAAAAGGTGGGGTTGCGCAACCCAATTATTTTGATAAAAGTTTCGGACGAGTTGAAAATTGTGCTTAATCATAATAGTGTTTACTACCGTTTGAAGACTTATTCTTAATATTTATAGAGGATTATTTGTGATATCTATGATTAAGCGGAGATAATATTATCTTTTTCTTTTGAGTTTAATATCCCACCGTCTACATAGTGTTTAAAATTTCTTGTGGTTTGAGTCTCCGTCCACTTCTTCCTTCTTCCTTCTTCAATAATCATAAGGATTTTTCGGCTTAGGAATTGGTTCAATCTTAGATGGCGAAATTGTTAGTTTACGTTGACTATTCAGCTCATCAGTAATCATTTTACCTTCAACTTTCAACCAACCATCTTGAGGATATTTACTCCGACTTCTGCCTTCTGGTAATTTAACTGGTAATCCTACTGGATAAGCATCAGCAGCACAACAAGTCAAAATAAATCTAGATATCCAAAAATATTGCTCAGATAATCCAGGAGGATAAATTACAAACCCAGTTACTTCAACTTTTTGCTCATTATAAGCATCTGGTTCTGGATAAACATTTAAAATTCTAATCCATTCAATCAGTGATCGCTTTTCTGGTTTAGTACCACTACGAAATTCTTGAGGTTGAGTTCTAGTCACTGGTAAAGATTCTGTTAAACCTCTTTGTAATGCTGTTTGACTAGCAAAAACTTGAGGAGTAATCATCAATGCCAGTAGAGCTGATATTAATAATAAACCACTACTCCAACCAGGAGGGAAAAGATTAATATGCTGATTTTCAATACTGGTTAATACTTGTTTTGATTGTCTCTTAAATCTTTGACTTTTGCTAATACTCCATAACTCTAAAATTTTCAATCCACCTAATAAGAGTAAAGCAATTCCAGCTCCCACTGTTAAACCAAAATAACGAGGATGAATTAATATGTATAACTTGCTTGTCATCCAATAATGCAATAACACAAAACCCCAAACAAAAATTGCTATAGCATCTATCCAAGAACTATATTTTTTGAGTAGGGAAAAAAGTGACTTGTAAACTTTCATCTGATTAAAATTGCCCCACTTATGTGAATAATATAGCAAGGAACGAGTTGGTGTTTTATTGTTGATGTTTTCTTATGCTAATGATCAAGCTTAGACAGAGAATTTTCCTACTCCTACTGTTGCCTGTTGCCTGTTGCCTTGATTAAAATTGCCCCACTTATGTGAATAATATAGCAAGGAACGAGTTGGTATTTTATTGTTGATGTTTTACTTATGCTAATGATCAAGCTTAGGCAGAGAATTTTCCTACTCCTACTCCTACTGTTGCCTGTTCCCTGTTCCCTGTTCCCTGCTATAAGTTAATTTAACTCAAATATAAATTCACAATCAAAGCCATAATAAATGTTAATTGTGCTGCCAATACCATTAAATAAATTACAACCCGCGACCGAAATACTGATAATAATAAACCAACAGCTTTGATATCAATCATCGGTCCAAAAACCAAAAAAGCTAATAGGGAACCACTGGTAAAAGTTGCAGCAAATGACAAAGCAAAAAAAGCATCCACAGTCGAACAAATAGAAACCACTGCTGCCAAAGTCAGCATAGCAATAATTGAACTAATAGGACTCTGACCAAGACTCAGAATAAATTCACGGGGTGCAGCAACCTGAATCATTGCAGCGATCGCGCTACCAATAACTAACACTCCACCTAAGTCTTGTAACTCTTGCACCATACTATTTAACAAAGATAAAAGTCGCTGTCGATCAGGTGCAACGAACAGAGATTTCCAACTCATATCTTTGTTAGAAGTGGTTTGACTACTCACACCTAGTGGACTTTGATTAATAGTACTAGCTTCTACTTGCCAAAGTGGGATAGACTCCAGGGGCATAGATGTGCTAGATTGACCCAAAAAAAATGTTCCTGACTGTAAAAGAGGAGAAGTTTCAACTTTTTGAGAAACTGACTGTTGAGGTCTAGGTAATAGACGAGCAGTTGTAGCTTGCAATAACGGTCGCATATCCTTTTGTACGCTGAATACCCAACCAATAATTGTTGCTATTGCTAGAGAAAATACCACTCGTAACACCACTATTTCTGGTTGGTCTCTAAAAGCAGTCCAAGTTGCCCAGATTACTATGGGATTTACTGTTGGAGCTGCCAATAAAAAACCAATTGCTACTGAAACTGGCACACCTTGTAGTAATAAACGTCGAGCAACCGGAACATTACCACATTCACATACCGGGAACAAAAAACCAACTAAACTACCTACAAATGCTCCTAAAAGAGGGTTTTTAGGCAGATATGTAATTAATTTACGTTCATCAATAAACCACTGTAATATTCCGGATAAAATCACCCCCAACAGTAAAAATGGTATTGCTTCTACCAATAAACTAAGAAAGAGGGTGAAAGCATTATTCAACTGATTTGTCAGCGTTGATGCCATCTTTATATTTACTTTAGATTTACTCTTTAAACTTTTTTTCCTAAGTATTTTCTTTGGTTCAATAATCGCCTAGGGATCGATATTAATTTTTTAAATAACTATACATAATATTTACAATGTGAGTATATACTAAAGTAATCTAGAATAATTAGCCTCTCTAGGTATATACAATTTCTTTCGACAAATAAATAATATTTAAGTTTTATGGTTAACTTATCTAGCTTTAAGTCCTTGATCTTAACACCTCTTGAAAACTCCCTGCCAAAAACTTTTCAGGAGTTAACTGTACAAAATTTATGTTGATAGTAATCAATCAGGAGAAGTAGCTGCTTTGAGACTGGAAGCTGAACCAAGATTGCCAGGAATAATCTTAACTGAAGAGGGACATATCTCAGGAATGATTTCCCGACAGCGGTTTTTGGAGTATCTGAGTTGCCCTTTTGGACGAGAACTATTTTTGAAAAGGTCTTTAAAGACTTTGTATGAATTCGCTTATACAGATTTTTTGCTTATGCCTGGCAATACTACAGTTGTAGAAGCTAGTAGTACCACTTGACAAAGAGCAACTAACCAAGCTTATGAACTAATTGTGGTTGAAATCGAACCCTATGTCTACAGAATTTTAGATGTCCATCATATGCATATAGCTCTATGTCATATTCATCAATTGGCCAGTAATTTACTCCATGAACTTTATCAAGAATTGGAGAAAGCTCACCAAGAATTAGAGCTTCAAGCTTCTTTAGATGCCTTGACTCAAGTTGCTAATCGTAGAACATTTGACGAATATCTAGCTTAACAGTGGTTACAAATGTCTAAAGGACAGAACTCTATCTCCGTTATCATGGCAGATATTGATTGTTTTAAAGGTTACAATGACACTTATGGTCATCAAGCTGGAGATAAATGTGTCAAACAAGTAGCTTTGGCAATCAATCAAGCTGTTCAAATGTCACTTCAAACAAATAAGGAAAATTTAGTAGCTCGTTATGGAGGAGAAGAATTTGCTATAGTTTTACCCAAGATAAATGCTATTGATGCTGTTTCTGTAGCTGAACAAATTCGTTCTCATGTCAAGTCATTAAATATTATTCATCAAGCTTCTGTTACCTCAAAAGTTGTAACTTTAAGTTTAGGACTCACCACAACTGTACCTCAATTGGGTGGATCACGAGAAGCATTAGCATTAATTTATGAAGCAGATCGAGCACTTTATCAAGCTAAAATTAAAGGTCGCGATCGCGTTCTCCTTAGTTAAGGTTAGCTCTGGATAAATTATATCATCTCTGGTAGCATCGTTAGTGTATAAAATTACGTCATAATTAGAGGGAACCCTTCTTCCTGATAACTTCTGTTCTCTGTCTCCCTTTCATCAAAGTTTAGGTATATAACCGGACATGATATTACAGCGCTTTTCAAATGAATGAACTACAAATATCTAAAATAGAACTGTACAAGGAGTGATCGCCTCAACTTATCAACTTATAGTTGAATAAATAATGATCATAACAAATTATCATCATTTATTCAAATAACAAATCAACCGTTTTCAGATTTATTCAGCAAACCCAGGGCAAACGCATCTTATTTTGAAGTTCTGACAGGGTAAAGATGCCAGGTTTTTGAGTATTTATACTTATTACTTCTCTAAAGCTTAACGGCAGAAGCTTCCAGAATTTAGATGCGTTTGCCCTGTCAGCAAACCCTAAATATTGCTTAACTATTCAAGCTAATTTTCTGCTTCTAACTTCTTGAGTCAACTAATTTTATTTCTGAGTACGACGACTTCTAGGAGGAACGACTTTTGGGGAAGTTGATTTACCGGGAGTGGACTTACGTCGGTGTTTCTGAGGTTTGACCTTGGGAAGTAAGCTAGATAGACCTTTAGTTTTGAAACGTTTATAAGCTGAACTACTCCAGTCACTAACAGAATGACTCATTGCACCAAGTTCTAGACCCACTAATAAAGCAATTACTTCTTGATAATTTAGAGAAAGCGATCGCCACAAGCTTTCAACAAACGCTAAAATACTCCATTCCAGCCCCAGTAATTCATCTATAATAAAACCAAATACAACCACCACTCCCAACCATGTTAAAAGATATAGCAATCGTATTGCAGTACCAATTATCGGTCCGTGAGATAAAAAGGAGCGATGATTCAGACTGGTTTGGTAGGGTCGCCAAAGCCACTTAAACCAACCCCATCGTTGAAATTGCCGAGAATTAATGTCCAGATCAGGGCCAAACATTAGCCCACTGAACAAAAAACCCCCAGAAATAAATAACGTTAAATGGGTACTCTGAATTAACCCAAAGCTTAAACTTGTTACTATGGGTAAACTCCACAAGGTTATTCGGTCATGGGTGTGGCCACTGGGCATAGCAGATTTAATCTAGGCCAAAAAATGCAGAATATATTTATCAAACTTAGCAGATAAAAGATACTTTTTTTTACTTGCATATTTAGTAAGATGTGTTATACTTATAAAAGTTGGGCGGTTAGCTCAGCGGTAGAGCGCCTGCCTTACAAGCAGGATGTCACTGGTTCAAATCCAGTACCGCCCATAAAATAAGTCTAGGTATTTGTTAAGTTTATGGTAATCATTTTTGAAATTCCAATTTAACTCTAATTTATACCTTTTTGATTGATTTTCTCCTTTTCTGCCGGTCTCTGTAAAATGTTGGCTATATTAGTTTTTACTTTAGTGGACTAGACAACTTCGACGATTTCAGACAACTTCTGATTTCAGCATATCTACTTTGAAGTGAAAGTCCCATTCTTAATGAAAATGAAAATGGATATATTTGTTGAGGTACTTATTACTTTTGATTTCCACAAAGGCGATCGCCATACCAAATTTTATTTTACCGGACAATCAAGGTTTAAAGCTTCTGCCTAGCTACGCCACGGACTGTCACTCTACAAGCAGCAAACAAGAAAAATTTTTCCTTTTAGTAAACCCTCTTCTTTTCAATGCAATGAAAGGTAAAGTTAATAGTTAATTATTAATTGTTGAAATTCTATCCTATTCTTCTGGTACCTTCTCTTGAACTCCCTGTATTATTCTAGATAATTCACTTTTCTCGTTAACTACAATTCTAGTGGGAGAACCACTAATAATTCTTTCATAGCTACGGAAGGAATCTTTGATCTCAGGACCATTTGATGTTATTGTATATTCTCTAATTCCTTTATCATGCCATGAACCACGCATTTTGAAGACATTAATAGCGCGGGACATTTCACCACGAATTTCCACATACTGTAGCATTATGATTGTATCGGTAATAGTCGAAATATGAGTATTCGTAATAGAATGAGACCCCATAAATTGATCGGTCGTATTAGTAAAAAATCCTGTTATTTCTTCTTGCTTGGCAAAACCAGTTACCCCAATCACAAATTGTCTAAAAGCATTATTACTTACTCCTCTTGCTAAAGCAGATAGAGAATCAATAGCTATTCTAGAAGGTTTAAAGTTGGCAATTTCTGATTTAATAATTTGTAAGTGGTCTTCTAAACCTGCTGATTCTGGGTAGCTACACAAGATTCTTAATAATCCCTTTTTTTCTAATTCTTCAAAATCTATACCCCAAGAATAGGCATTACGAAATAATTGAGCACGAGATTCTTCATAAGCAAAAAGCATCGCAGGTTCATTATTTGTACAACCATTTTCTAAGAATTTACTTACTAAAAGAGTTTTTCCTGTACCTGTAGCTCCAGTTGCTAATATGATTGAATCTTTAAAGAAACCACCTCCACACATTTTATCTAGAACTTCATCTCCAGAGGAAACTCTAACATTTGAAGAACGTTGAGTCAGTCGCATTGCTCCTAGTGGGAATATATTTACACCATCATTAGTAATCGTAAATGGATATTCCCCCTTCATGTGGGTTGTCCCCCTAAGTTTTAAGATTTCCATGGTTCGCCTTCTACGCTCGCCTTCTAGAGCATTACGAACTATAACAACATTATCCGAGACAAATTCTTCTACTCCAAATCTGGCTACTGGACCATATTCTTCTACTCTTTCAGTAGTCATAATTGTAGTTGCACCAACTTGTTTGAGTCGGGCAACTAAACGAAATATTTCTCTTCTGACTACAGAAGCAGCATCATATTGTTGAAATACAGCAGTTACTGAATCAATAGAAACTCTTCTTGCTTTGTATTTACGAATGGCATATTGAATTCTTTCTATTAAGGCAGATAAATCAAAATTTCCTACTATATCTTGCCCCTCTGGATCGGGAGAAGCGTCTAATATAAATAATTTCCCATCATTAACTAATTTCTGTAAATTCCAACCAAAACTGTAGGCGTTTTTAATAATATCGTGGGGAGATTCTTCAAAGGTTACAAATACTCCTGGTTCATCAAAATAGATAATTCCATTATAAAGAAACTGAATAGCAAGCAATGTCTTACCAGTTCCAGATGTACCACTTACTAATGTGGTCCTGCCAACTGGCATACCCCCATGACTGATGTCGTCGAACCCCTCAATCATAGTCCGAATCTTCTCAACTCCTACTGTTGCTATTCCATCTCTTTTAATAGGTTCACTATTTTCATTCATATTTTTATCTTTGGAATATTAAAAAAATTTTAGCTATCCACAAATATATAAGTATATCTACATATATCAGGATTGTCGCATCATTATGTACGGCGTTTTTAATTTTGGTAGGATTATAGAGAAATGTGCTCTCTGGCTTTTGTCTTCAGGCAAAAGTTGATCAAAAAAAATAATATGGGTCTAGAACCCCGCTTTTTAAGGCGAAATATTTTTGGAGAGTTGCTCAAATCCCCTATTTCCCATCCTGGGAGGCAGTAGGGGTGGGTTAACTTCTGACTTCTGACTTCTGACTTCTGACTTCGTTAAATGCCATACCTAAATGAAAATGGCGACTATGTCCAGAATAGTTATATCACAAAATACTAAAATTTTTTATGTTAATTGTATCAATAAGTTCATTTTAGAGATTAAATTCGTCTTCATTGAGTTCCTCATAAAGTAGATCTAATCCAATTAATACCTTTTCTCTATCTGAAAGATCCCCAATTATTTTTCTCACAGGTGGGGGCAATATTTTTGACAAAGTTGGTGTGGCCAATATTTTATCCTCTTCTGCTAATTGAGGATTTTTTAGTACATCTATGACTTTAAGGGCATAAACTCCTTGAAATTCTTGCTCAAGGATTTCTTTGAGTGTCTTTAGCGCTCGCACAGAATTAGGAGTATTTCCAGCAACGTACAACTTTAACACGTAGGTTTTCTTCAGGGGACTCATAGTTATTCTCTAGTGATTTTTTTGATGTTTGAAGAGTTTTTTCTTGATGAACAGAGTTTTTAACTATGTTTAAATTTTACTATTAAAAAAAATTATATTTTTTGTTCTCCTAAGGTAGAGGTTAGCAGGGAATAAGGGATAGTTACTTTGTCTACCCCTGTTCACTATTGGGTTTAATATTCCACGGCTCATCTTTAGATTAATCAATCTGGGTGGAGTTTAATCTCCACCTCAATTGCCCCAACTCCCATAGGTTCCAAATTCGACAGTTCCTCTACCCAATTCCATTGTTCAATTTGAAGGTTCATTTATTCATTGAAATATATTTGATAATGTAAAAGTTTTAAACTTTATTAAAGCTACATTATCTATTTGTAAAATAAAATTTTCAATCAAGAATACTTTACCTAGTATGTATATTGAAAGTTCTTAAGCCTACCTATATATTTATGCACTTTACACTTACTTTTCATAAATATTTAGAGTATCATTGCAGTGCTACAATATTGAGCTAGTTAATTATTATTTTATAATTTCAAGTTTTTAAGATTCTCTAGGAATAGAACGTCGGTACATTTCACATAGGTGTGCTATTGTATCTATAAGAGTTAATCGGTAATCTAGTAATATTTCCTCACTACGTCCTTCTAACTGTAATTGTTTGGAAAATTCATCCATTAAGTCCATGTGAATTTCTACAATTTGTGTTACAGGAATATCTGAGAAAAAACATAAATTGACAAACTCATCTATTTGATTGTTGACGGAATTATCTTTAGAAAAATATTTGAGAACAATGTGACGATACTCTAAATTAAGTTGATCTAAAAACTTACGGCGCTCCTCTGGAGGCATATTTCTAATGAAATTTGTGGGATTCCTTTTGTAATACACACCTAGGTATCCTAATCTTTCTCTTAATTTTTCAGATAGTCTACGTTGTTGTTGATTGAGTGAATTTTTGGTATTCTCATCGGCAATTTGACTAGATTTTTGAGATTTATCTGTTGAAGAATTACTGAGAGAAAGTTTCAGAAATTTTTGAATTGACTGCCCAATATAAAAATCAATTTGGCTTAGTTGTTCAATTAATAATGAAACTTCTGCTTCGTGGTAAATAAAACTTGAATCGTTATGCTGTTCCTGGGATTTAGTAAAATTAGTATTAGCTAAACTATGATTTTTATGATCGCTTTCAGATTTAAGTTGTTTGATAATTACAGCAGGTAGTAAAATTGATTTATCCTGTAACTTCTCAATCAAAGAAGTTAGTTCAGAATATTCTTGGAATATCAGACAATCTATGTTATTATTTTCCTCAACAAGCTGGAAAAATTCTCTGGAAGAATTAGTCAGTGCCACAAGATAGCGATCGCTACTCAGTAATTTCGTTACTGAATGAGCAAATCGATCATCATATAGGTATACACAGACAGATATTTGAGTAGGCAAAGTTTTAGGAACAGTAGCTAAATCTTGGTTAGCACTAGAATATGTAATCTGAGAAATCTCCATTACAAATTTATTATTATATTAAACATCTAAACACAAATTTTAACAAATATTAACATAGACTGCCTCTATATTTTCTTTGTCAGGAAGATAGCATAAGGAATAAGGAATAAGGAATAAGGAATAAGGAATAAGGAATATAGATTGATTATGAATAATATTTCTCAAATTATATTTAATTTTCCAACCCAAGAATATCTTTAACATAGCACCAGCTTAACGGAATGGTATCCGTGTAAAAAGCATTTATTTCTGTCGTTCTCACCAATCAGTATCAAGATTTTAACTAACCATAAATTATAGAGAAGTTTCCTAGCAAGTGTTAATGTAGGTGTTTTTAATAATCTTGTAGATAAATGTGGCGATAATTGAGTTTAGTAATAATGGCCTAAATTATAGTTAGGTTAGTCAAAATAAGCTCATCGCTAATGAACTTACTCTCAGCATATTATATGCTCTAACTGTCATGTCAATGGCCTACACTACTTTAAAAAAATTTATATCTTTTATACCAATCTGCTTACACACAGAAAATTTGCAGGTAGTATGGTCAATTCTCTGTAAAGAAAAATACAATGAGTTAGTAGTAGTAAATCATCAGCACCAACCACTAGGACTAATTTACTTACATAATTTAATTCCCGATATAGATTTAAAGTCTGAAACTCAACCTTCTCAAAATCATGCTCTAATTTTGAATTGGCAACAACCTCTATCTGAAGTAAGTTCTTTCACACTCAATAGTCTGAGAGTTTTATCAGCAGATTTACCTATTACTAAGCTATGGCCATATCTCCAGGCACAATCAGAAGGGCAAATTAATCAAGAATCTGATACTTTAGACCTTGCATCTCCTAGTACACCTATTGCAGTGGTAGACAAGGAAGGTAAATTTTTAGGGTTGCTAAATACCTTGCATCTACTAGAATTTATTGCTACAAATCAAGCTCTAGAGGCAAAATTGAGTAGCAAAAATTGTATCTCTGCTCCAGAAAATTTTATAAAAACATCTGGGAAGTTTTTACCTACACCTACTGCCAAGAAAAATTTGCAACCCCAGGCAACAGCAGAGACTTCTTCCTACCTCTATTCACTAATAGAACTTTTAGAAAAACTGCCTCTACCTCTAATGTTACAGAGCAATGACGGCGAAATTATTAAGCAAAATCTGGCATGGCGTTCTCAGATAACAAAAGAATCTGATTTGATGGAAATTGCGGATGCCGTAGTAAGTTTATCTACCAAAAATATCAAACAACAGCCCACAAGAGTAGAAATACCAGATTCTCTAACAGTAGTGAAAGATATGATTACATTATCATGTCCAGCTACAACTAATTGGAGATTTTCTCCTACAACCCTTTTACAAGAACGAGCAAAATTACCAGAGTTAAATTCTGCTTCTAGCTTTTGTTATTACACTCAACCAAATACCTACCTTTGTACCTGTCCGCAAGAAAATGGCCAGGAACGAGTATGGAAGTTTACTAGTCAACCACTATTTGACTTGACACTAATTTTAGCTCAGGATGTCACGGAGCAACGCTTGATAGCGAAGGAGTTGGAAGCTAAAAATGCTGATTTGATTCAGCTTAATCGACTTAAGGACGAATTTTTGGCTTGTATTAGCCATGAGTTGAAAACGCCGTTAACCGCTGTATTGGGTTTATCTAGTTTGTTGAAGGAGCAAGCTCTGGGGACTCTTAATGAACGTCAAGCTCGTTATGCTCAACTAATTCATCAAAGTGGTCGTCATTTAATGGCTGTAGTTAATGATATTCTAGATTTGACTCACATGGAAACAGGCCAGATGGAGTTGAACTCTCAACCTGTGGAGATTCAGAAAGTTTGCGATCATGCTTTTCAAGAAGCTTTACAACTTCAGAATAAAAATCCTCAAGATTCATATTCTTCCTCACTACCTGATTTTTTAAAAGCAAAGTATACATTGGAAATAGAATCTGGTTTAAATACTTTTATTGCAGATGAATTACGTTTGCGTCAGATGTTGGTAAATTTGTTATCTAATGCTTTGAAGTTTACTTCAGCAGATGGCAAGATGGGATTGAAAGTAGCTAAATGGGAAAAGTGGATAACTTTTACAGTTTGGGACTGTGGCATTGGTATTCCAGCAGACAAGCAACATTTGATTTTTCAGAAGTTTCAACAATTAGAAAATCCTCTGACTCGTCAGTTTGAAGGAACTGGTTTAGGTTTAGTATTAACTCAACGTTTAGCTCGTTTACATGGTGGGGATGTTACGTTTATTTCTCAGGAAGGTAAAGGAAGTGAGTTTACGTTAATTTTTCCGCCAAGTCCGCCTCCAAAAGATTTAGGAAGTGAAGGATGGGAAACAAATGATTATCTTAAAGAACAAGGATTAATTCCTACTCGAAAAAGTGAAGTTGGTACAAAAAAATATAGTAAATTACCTGTTAACAATTACCAAGTACCTGTTATTAATTATTCATCTCGTTTAGTTTTGATTGTTGAAGCAGCGCCAAGATTTATTGAAGATTTAACGAGTAAATTAACAGGTTTAGGTTATCGAGTTGTTATTGCACGTTCTGGCACAGAAGCGGTAGAAAAGGCGCGAAAATTACAACCAAAATTTATATTTCTTAATCCATTACTGCCTCTTTTATCGGGTTGGGATGTATTAACTCTGCTGAAAACGGATGTTGATACTTGTCAGATTCCTGTAGTAATAACTGCAACTAGAGGGGATAAAGAACGAGCGATAAATAATGGTGCAAATAAGTTTTTAAGTTTACCTGTGGAACAATTAGAATTAGAAGAAGTACTGGCAGAATTTCCTGATTCAAAAGCACAAAATCATTATCAAAAGTTAGTAATTATGCACTTAGTTCCAGGTAAATATGAGTTTCAGCAGTCTACAGAAGAAAATCATATTTATGAAGATAAGTTCCTTTCTCTGCCTGGAGAATACACAGTAATAGAAGCAGATGATTTAGCTCAAGCAAATTTACTTGCTAAGATTTGGCAGCCTAATGTCATTCTTATCGAAAAAGTTAGTAATTCAGTAAGTCCAGTTAAATTTATTAATAAACTCAGTCAATATTCTACTTTAACAGCTATTCCTTTAGTAACTCTAGATTCTGAAACTACTCAAGTGGCTAATCAAGTGAAAGAATTGTCTGTTTTTCCTTGTTTAGCTTTTGAAAAAAATGACAATAATTTAACACAAACAACACTTGATTATGAATATTTAACCTCTGCGTTGTGTCAGGTAATTTCTATTGCTGCGGGTATGAGTTGGAAGCCAACTATATTAGTTATGGATGTGGCAAATATTAAAGATTTAACAGCACCTTTAAAAGATATTTTGTCTCAAAATGCTACAGTTAGTTTGTCGGACTTGAGTCAGGAAAAAAAGAAGCAAAATTTGGAAGATGATAATTTAAATTCACCAAATTTTTCAGCATTCATACCTCATGTAGAAGTTGGTAATCAAAAATGGGATGAAGTTACTAAGGAAAGTGGGAAAGATTATGAAAAAACTAAGTTACCAATTGATAGTACACGGGTATTAATTCAGTATCTTGAAACTTCTGGGTTTAAAAGTTTAATTGGTAAATCTTGGATTGAGGTTTGGCAACAGTTACAAAATCAAAGTGTAGATTTACTACTAATTTGTTTGCAGAATAAATTGCCATTAGGATTAGACCAAGCATTATCTAATTTAGAGCAAATTGTCGCAAAACCTCCGATTTTGGTCTTAGAAAATTCTCATTATCAATTACCAGAAAACCTGACACGAAAAAATCTAAATTTAGTCTTGAGCAAGATAGCTACAAAGATTTTACCTTCTGATTTATCTATAGCGGATTTATTAGAGGAAATTAAGCATTATGTAATGAGTAATATTGACTAAGGAAGAAGGAAGAAGGAAGAAGAAAGAAGGAAGAAGGAAGAAGGAAAGAGGAAGAGGGAAGAAGGAAGAGGGAATAAGTTAAGTAAGCATCATTGGGATTTATATATTTTCTGGTTTCTCTTATCATCAAATTCAATACTCAGCATTCGGGGTAAATATTTTTATTCTCTAGTTTGACACTCAATTTAATTCTATTACTCAAGGCGAAATTTCCTGAAAATTATCTCAGAATTAAGAATCAGCAAGAAGTTAAGTCAGCATGATTGAGGTTTATACATTTTCTGGCCTCTCTGATAATCAGATTCAATTCTCAGCACTCTGGATAAGTATTTCTTTTTATTCTCTAAGTTTGACATTCAATTCAATTCAATTACTCAAGACAAAATTTCCTGAAAATTATCTCAGAATTAAGAATTAGCAAGAAGTTAAGTCAGCATTAAAATTATCTCAGAATTAAGAATCAGCAAGAAGTTAAGTAAGCATGATTGGGATTTATACATTTTCTGACTTCTCTGATAATCAGATTCAATACTCAGCATTCGGGGTAAATATTTCTCTTATCTAGTTTGATGCTCAATTCAATTCTATTACTCAACGCAAAATTTCCTGAAAATTATCTCAGAATTAAGAATTAGCAAGAAGTTAAGCAAGCATGATTGAGGTTTATACATTTTCTGACTTCTGGGATAACTAAATTCAATACTCAGCATTCGGGGTAAATATTTTTCTTCTCTAGTTTGACATTCAATTCAATTCTATTACTCAAGGCGAAACTTCCTAAAAATTCTCTCAGCATTAAGAATTAGCAAGAAGTTAATGTAATTTGAGGTTGATACATTTTCTGGCCTTTCTGATAATCAGATTCAATTCTCAGCATTCAGGGTAAACATTTCTCTTATCTAGTTTGATGTTCAATTCAATTCAATTCTATTACTAAACGCAAAACTTCCTGAAAATTATTTCAGGATTAAGAACAGAGATTGTCTAGGTATCAATGATGAGGTGACATTTACTCAGATATTTTCTGAAATGGAAAGATATTTGTCTTTTGATTGAATATTTAGTCAATAAATAATTAAGGAGCAATTATTCTTATGTCAGACACCATTAGAGTCATAACTTATGGCAGTATTAACACCGCTACAACTGATAATAAAGAAGGTGCAAAAAGTATTGATGTGTTTAGTCCACCCATGCCTAGATTTTCTACAGAAAGGTCTTCTAAATCTTCAGATAAAAAGATTGGAGAGTATGAAGTTGCAGTGGATACTTTAGAAACAGAAATGGGTCATTTGATAGATGTTTTTGAGCGTTTGTTGAGTAGAGCAGAAAAACAAACTCAGACTGAAATTCAACTAGATGAAATAGAACTTTCTGTTGAAGTTAATGGAGAAGGAAAAGTTAGTCTTTTCGGAAGTGGAGGAAAAGCTGGTGGAAAAGGTGCTATAAAACTTAAATTCAAACGACAGCTACAAAACTAAAATTCAACTAGATGAGATAGAACTTTCTGTTGAAGTTGATGGAGAAGGAAAAGTGAGTTTTCGTGGAAGTGGTTTCAGCAATTAACAATTAACAATTAAGAATTAATAATTACCTCTCCCTCAAAGGGAGAGGATTGACTTTTAAGGAAAAAAATTCTTTTTTTCCCTTTGAAAGGGGAGGCTTTAAACCCGAATTATTTAATTATTAATTATTCGGAAAAAGCTGTTGGAAAGGGTGCTATAAAACTTAAATTCAAGGGACATCAACAAAATGGCTAAGAAGTTTGCAATGACTATTGGAGTTCAGAAATATAACTCCATCGATCTTCCTCTCAAGTATGCTGCAAATGATGCTGAAAAAATACGAGATTTACTTGAAGAAGAAGCTTTTGAAGTTTTGCACTACTCAGATGATTCTTCTAATAGTTATTCTCCAGGACATTCTAATTTAAAAAGACGATTGAAAAAGATTGGAAAATTATCAATGGGGTCTGAGGATTACTTTTGGTTTTTTTTCAGTGGCCATGGTTCCATACATAATGGTCTTGACTACCTCATGCTTTCTGATACCCATGAAGATATTCAAAAAAGTGCTATTTCAGTTAACTATGTCATTCAGCAACTTAAAAAATGTGGAGCGGGGAATATTGTGTTGTTTCTAGATATGTGCAGAGACCAAGACCAGGGTATTAAAAGTATCAAAGGTGTGAGGGAGCAAACTAAACAAAAAGCTCTTCAAGCAGGAATGATTATTATCTACTCTTGTAGTCGTGGTGAATATTCTTGGGAACTACCTGAACTGCAACATGGAGCTTTTACTTATGCGTTGTTAGAACTATTGAGTACAGAGGAAGGAGAAACTGTTGAAAAGTTAAATAAATCTCTGCAAGAAAGGGTGAAACAATTAACAAAAAATAAAGGACGACAAACTCCTTGTGTTGTAGCTGATCCAATTGAAATGTCTGATTCTATTTTGATACCAAAGTATGCAACGACAAGCGATTATCAAAATGAAATAGAAGAGGCATTTATTGAGGAAAAAAATGCATCATCTAAACTGCCAAAAGATTCAATTTGTGTAGAACCAAATATCGATCTAGAGAATATGGAGGAATTTCCTAGTGAACCTCAAATAGATAATTTTAATTGGCAGACTACCAATAATCAAGCTCAAGTAAATACTCTCCAAGAGTTATTGCAAGAAAGAGAAATAATAGAACAACTCAGGAATCAAAGCAATGAAAAACAAGAAGAGATAGTAACACAAACTCAGTCAGTATTAACCACATCAAATACTCAGAAAAAGTCTAAGAAGTTTTCCTGGAAAAAAGGATTAGTATCTGCAATATCATTAGTAACGTTAGCTTTTGGTACCAATACCATTACTTTCAATAGACTGTCACAAATAAATGCTCAATTATTACCTAAAGCAGCTTACCCAGGTATGAACTATGACTATCGAAGGATTCGACTTGTTGATGAAAGAGTTAATAATATCCTGGAAGAAAATTTAGCAATTAGACAGTTTAATCAAAATGATATTCAGGCGGGAAAAATGGCTGTAGAAATATTACTAGAAACAGGAAAATTAGAAAAAGCAGCAGAAGCGATCGCTGCCGTACCTGAACAACTCAAAGACCATCCAGAAATCAATTTTCTTAAAGGTAGATTAGCTTGGGAAATTTTCCAAGATAATAATCAAAATAATCTGATAGATGAAGCTATAAGTTATTGGGAAAAAGCTGCTGCTAAAAGTCCAAAAACTATTCAATATCAAAATGCTTTAGGCTTTGCTTATTACACTAAAGGAGATATTGAAAAAGCTTATGGAGCTTGGTTAAAAGTATTGCATTTTTCAGGAAAAATTACTCCTGTTTCTGATAATGATCTGATAAATTTATCTGTCAATAATAGAGAAATTTTGAATGCTTATGCTGGTCTGGGATTAATACAGTTTAAATCTGCTCAAAATTTACAAAAAACTCCCAAGCAAGCTTTATTTTATGTGAATAAAGTTATGGGAGAAAGTGGTAAAGATTTTCATATCCAAGAATTGCAAAAAAATTGGCTGTGGTCTCCCAGGGCGCGTCAAGATTGGGATTTTCTCTTAAATTTCAATATTCAAAAGCAGGCATTTGGAGAGAATAAATATTCTGAAGAGCTTGCAGCAATATTATGTCTGGTTGAATACTTATAAATAAGTAGGGGCGAACGGCCGTTTGCCCCTACTAAAATAAACGAATTTTGTACCTCACGTTTCTTGATAATTGCTATGTTAATTGTTAATGATTAATTGTTGAACTATTACCTATTACTGCTTTTTTAAGAACATATTTTTAGGAACTTTGCCTAATTGATAAGCACCACGACTGTCTAAATATTGATATTGTCCTGGTTCTAATCCTACATGAATAAACTTTTTTGGATAACCAATCATTACAACATTACCAGAAGAGTCTTTCTGAACAACTTTCTCTAAATATTCTCTGGCATTTGTAGCGCGTCGAAAAAATTCTACTTGTTGCTGAGTATAAAAAACTAAACTAGGTTTTTCAAAGCTAATCATCACTATTTCTTCACCAGGTTGTCTAACTTCAACAATAGTTTGAGCTAATTGACGTAAAGGTAATTGACGTTCTTGGTCTACTAACAACATCATCGGATTAATTGTAAAAATTAAACAAGCTATTAATGCAATAAAGTTAGTACTCCAAATCCAAGAAGTTTGTTTTTTAACTAAAAGAAATCCCACAACTACTGCTGCAGTTATTAAAATTAATCCTCCACGAGTTAATAAACCTGACTCTCTTATTAACTCTGGGAAATATGGCATAGCTGGGTCTCTATCTAGCCAGTTAAAACTGAAGATAATTCCTATGGCTAAAATGACCAAAAAAATTATATTGGCAACTATTGAGGCAGATAAAAAGTGACTTATTAATTTAGAATTATTTCTCTTAAACTTGGCAACAGGTTGAACAGAATTATTGCTTGTATTAAAAGTTGATGTGGAATCATTGGCAATTTTATTAGTATGACTAGGAACTAAATCTCTATTAATAATAATATCACTCCACAATAATCCTATTAATATTGCTGCTGCTGGCATTAATGGTAAGACATAACTGGGTAATTTGGTGGCAGAGACTGAGAAGAAAATGAAGATACAAATAAACCAGAAAAAAGCAAATAGACTTAACTGTTCATTTCGAGGTTTATTGCACCAATAACGACGTTGCCAAAATTTAGTTTTAGCGATCGCTATTGGTAAATAAATAGACCAAGGTGCAAAACCAATTAGTACGACTAAAAAGTAAAAATACCAAGGCGCTCCATGATGATTAACAACTTTGGTAAAACGTTCAAAATTGTGATAACCAAAAAAACTATCAATATATTCTTTACCATTAACTAAGGTGACTAAAGAATACCAAGGCAAAGTAATAGTAAAAAAAATTAAGCTACCACGAAAAATATTGATTTCTTCCCAGATTTGAACAAATTTACCTACATATAATAAAAATGAACCAATAATTAGTGCTGGTAAAACAATTCCAATAGGACCTTTGGCGAGAACTGCTAAAGAGATTAAGATATAAAAAGCTAAATACCATCTGTTAATTTTATGAGGTTTTGTAGCTATTGATAATTGATTTTTATTTTGTCGTGATGAAAATTTTTTGCTGAGTATTTTGCTGTTTTTTGGCTGTTGATTTTTTTGCTTTTGAGGATGATTTACTTGAGAAATTTGATGATTATCTGCTTGTGAAGCATATCCTATAAAAAAAGCGAATAAAGCCGAACACATACAGCCTGTTAATAACATATCAGAAACTCCAATACGCCCCCAAGCAATAGTTTCTGGATTTAAGGCAATCATAGCAGCACCAATCCATGCTATTAATAATTTTACTATTAAAGACTTATTCTTAGGGGTAAATTCCTGATTACTCAAATGATAATTACCATATTTGTAGAGGACGTAAAATCCAAAACATACTAAACAAGTAGCAGATATTGCTGAAGGGAGACGCACAGACCATTCATTAATACCAAAAATATGATAAGCGATCGCCATTAACCAATAAATTAAAGGTGGTTTATCAAAGCGAGTTTCTCCATTAAAATAAGGTGTAATCCAATCTCCAGTTTCTACCATTTGACGAGCAGCTTCAGCAAAAAGTGGTTCTGTTTCATCAACTAGACCAATATTTCCCAAATTACAAAAAAAGGCTAACCAAGCAAGTAAACAAATCCATAAAACAGAAAGTCCTAATGTTAAAAGATGATTTTTTGGTTGAGTTTTAAACCAATTGATAATTTCTAATTTTTGTATTAGTTTCATTCAGATTTATTTATCCTTTGTTCGTCCTAAAATTTTCAACCCTAATTTAGCTAGAAATTGACAAAATTGAAAAAAGAATGTTACAAATAAACTGGCTAGTAAATAATTAACAATAACTAACAATTAATAATTTAACTAAGAACTGATTTATCAACTAAGAGCTGATTTATCAAATAAATATTAAGAAGCTGAATTCCTTACTAAACTTTGGTTTAGCTAGTTATTGTCCACTAAGTCCTAAATTACTAAAAGCTCTGTAATATAAGACTTTCAGCTAAGTTTACAAATCAGCTCTAACACCTAAAACCTACCACCTACCACCTACTACCTAATACCTAGGAAGTTATTTGTAGCAAACATTTATCAATTTGGTATTAGACCTCTTGCAAAAGTTTTACTTAAATTAATTCCAGATATGAAATCAACAATTCCCTATTCCCTATTCCCTCTATTGAAAGAGAGACCATTAACAATATTTTTCAAGGCTTTAAAATTAACAGCCATTCTAATGTTTCTCTATTCCAAGTAGGAAATTTTGTTTCTCCTGCAACATAAGGTCTCCAGTATAAACGAGAGCCATCTTGGGCAAAGATAACTAGGATATCTCCTGGTTTCAAGGTTAATTTTTCTTCTGGCAAAGAAAGTATTAATCCTCTATTACTACCTTCCCCTGGGGCAAAATCCCAGTGAGCAGATTTTTGGTAAGATTGGTCTGAGGATTTAGCTAGTAGTGCTAGACGAACTGGACGATCTGTACAGTTGCTAACTCGAAAAGCTCCTTTATCAGTTTTGACCCACGAATGATTGATGATTGAGAAGTAGTTATGAGCAGACTACATTCTTGAATCTGTTTTGTTGGAGATATTGGTAGAGGTTTCTGAGTAGGAATGTTTAATAACAGAGATTCAGAAAATGTCTCAGAATCATTTGTTTCCCAAAATATTTTTAACTGAAATCTGCCAATAATTAATCCTAACAAAAAAAATATTAAAGTAATAATAGTTTGTCTATAAGCTTGGAGTTTCATTTGAATTTAATTCTTTCTTTTAATTCTTTAACTAGGCATCCTGATTTTGTTCAATTAACCTGATAAATTACAGCTTGCTCTTCTGCTATGTTAGACTACCTAGAGTATTTTTAACTTTCAAATTTACTTAAAAAGTCCAAAAAAATATATATATTTAACTTCAATATCTATGCAAAGTACCCGTATCAATAGATTATTTAATGTTATTAGTGAAAGGTTTAGGCAGTGGTTCAGTAATCCTTGGCGTCGAATTTCTCTATTAGTTATTAGTTTGTTATTTGGTAATTTTGCTGGGACTGCGGTTTCTACGATCGCTGGGCAAGAAGGTTACCTAGATGTTATTTATGCTTTAATATGTTTGCTGATTACTGAATTATTAAACTGGTTTACTTATGGTATTAAGGGTAAAATAGCACGTTCTTTGGGAATAGATATTTTGAATGGTTTTAAAATTGGTTTTACTTATGGTCTATTTTTAGAAGCTTTCAAATTAGGTTCTTAGATTTTCTCTACGTTAAGGTGGTAGGTGTGAGATACTAAACTTTAATTTTGTCCGACTACTTAGCAGTTAATTAGCTTTCAACTATCAGCTTGGGGTCGTAGGTTTGAAGTTTTAGGTTTGAAGTTTTAGGTTTTAGGTATTAAACTTTAATTTTGTCCGACTACTTAGCAGTTAATTAGCTTTCAACTATCAGCTTGGGGTCGTAGGTTTGAAGTTTTAGGTTTTAGGTATTAAACTTTAATTTTGTCCGACTACTTAGCAGTTAACTAGCTTTCAACTATCAGCTTTGGGTCGTAGGTTTTAGGTTTTAGGTATTAAACTTTAATTTTGTCCGACTACTTAGCAGTTAACTATCTTTCAATTATCATCTTGGGTTGAAATTACTTTTGAAATGACATTTCTATAGGTTTCAGTATAAATATAAGTTAAATGCTCACTGCTTACTTGCTGACTACTGCTTAAAGTAATGATTAATATATTTGTGTTTCATGTTCTCTTTAAACAAATATCTACATTTCCTAAATTATATAGAATCCGGTTATACAGTATATTTTTATAATTCTATCCACACTTTCTCGCCTTCAATCTCTCGACCTCCCCTTCTCCCCACACTTCCCACCCCCAAACATAAGATAAGTATTCAACCGGATTTTATATTATAGAGTTATATTAATATTTTCACTATTCTCCTAAGGTGAGGTGGTTAACTTTTTTAACCTAAAACCTACAACCTTATTCAATAGTTAATTTGATTTTTATGGAATTTTCCAATTTATCTCTAGTACAAATTTTAGAGACTTTAAAGGTAAGAAAGTTTCTAGGAAAAAAAGAGTTAGAAATCTTAGAAACTCAGGAATTAATAGACCGAAAACGTGCCCAGGTTTTTAACATTAATTTAGAAAATGTGAGAGAAGTAATTAGAGAGCGATCGCTTGTATTTCAATCTGTAATTACTGACTATCATAAATTACCCTTGAAGGATAATAATACTCTCGAAAATTTATGGAAATTTTGGTTGCCTTTAGGGATAAAATTAGCAGGTAAGCGTCAAAATTTAAGCCATCCATTAGTTCAAGGTATTTTAGGCGGACAAGGAACAGGTAAAACTACTCTGGCTAAAATTTTAATCTTGATTTTAGATAAACTTGGCTACAATACAATATCTATTTCTATTGATGATATTTATAAAACTTACGCTGAACGTCAACTATTACAAAAACAAGATTCCCGATTAATTTGGCGCGGTCCTCCAGGAACCCACGATATTAGTTTAGGAATAGAAACTTTAGATAAATTACGTCAATCTAACAATCAAAGTTCCGATAACTTAATTCCAATTCCCAGGTTTAATAAATCTCTTTTTAATGGTGCTGGAGATAGAATTGAACCTGAGATGGTAAGTAAAGTTGATATTGTTTTATTTGAAGGTTGGTTTGTTGGAGTTAGACCAATTGCTGAGAAAGTTTTTAATGCTGCACCACCACCTATTATTACAGAAACAGACCGGAAATTTGCCCGTGATATGAATAGAAAATTAATAGACTATTTACCTCTTTGGCAAAAGTTAGATAAATTAATTGTTTTATACCCTAATGATTATCGCTTTTCTAAACAATGGCGACAACAAGCAGAACAACAAATGATTGCTTCTGGAAAGTCGGGAATGAGCGACGAACAAATAGAAAAATTTGTCGAGTATTTTTGGAAAGCATTACATCCAGAATTATTTATTACACCACTGGTGAAAAATACTGAATTAGTAGATTTAATCATAGAAATTAATTCTGATCATTCCCTTGGTAAAATTTATCATCCAAATTATTTAAGTTGAACAACAAGACTTTATTTGGCGAACATTTTGATTTCTATTAGGTGAAATTTTTAGACACCATAACCAATGTTCGTCCATAATAGATTGTTACTATCGCGTCCAGATAATTAGCAATATAGTAGAAGGAAGAAGGCTTTAGTTATCTAGGATAGAAGGAAAAATCTTGCGTTGTCTGAGTTTTAAGCTTTTGATATTTCATGTTTGTTTTCTTCAACTGCTATGAAAAAAACTTGTAGTCCTGCATAGTAATGTTTAAGAACAAAATTTGGTATTTATAGCGCTGTGCGCAGGCAACAGGCAACAGGCAACACTCCGGAAGGGGGAATAAAAAACCTATAATATAAGACTTTTAGCTATTGGACACCTCTTGTAATTTGTAAATATGCCAGCGCACATTGCTATACCTAAATATTTATTCTCCAAGATATTCAACAGTATTTTCAGAGGAAGTCGTGAAAAAATTATGGTTCCCCCTAATTTTTACCATTACTATGCACCAATAGCAAAAAACTTTCCCTTCTTCTTCTCTGCTCCTGACTTCTAATACCAATTCCCAAAAATAATGTTATACTTCTTCAACACTTCAGTTATTCAGATAATAAGTAAGTTCAGTAATATTTTTAAAGATTATAGAAATTAAGTTAACATATCTTATTCCTAATTTCCCTGCTCCCTGCTTCCTACTCTTTACTCTTAAGAAGATGTAGGAAAAATGCTTGAGATTTGGTAAAGAAAACCTGAAACAAAAAATATATAATTCACTCTTGATGGTAAGCAGTGAGAAAAATTCATTTTCTTTCATTTTCTCTTGTCAATACTGACCATCCTCAAACTACTTAGAACTGTATATTAGTTTGACCACAAAAATAAGTTATCAAACCTCCACTTTTAAAGGGATAAAAAAGAAAATTCTGCATTTTCTTGCCTTCCTATTTCAGGCGATACTGATAACTGAAGTCTGCAGCTCCTCTGGAGAAGGCTAACTGATAACTTAATTGACTCCAAAATATTTATTTATAAACCTTTTCTTTACCTTCTTCTTGAACTTCAGGAACTACTTTAGGAGCTACTTCAGGAAGTACTTCAGGAACTATTTTTTCAGGAGCACAAGCAATAAAATTAGTGAGTAAACATACACTTGGACCTATGCTTGTACCACGCAAATTAACCCCTTCTAAATTAGCTCCACTAAGATTAGCAAGAGTTATATTTGTTTCAATTAGTTTTGCCTTAGCAAGGTTAGCATTAGAAAAATTTACATCTTTCAAATTTGCTTGACGCATATCAGCATTAAAAAGGTCGGACTCACTCATATTGGCATTTTCTAAATTAGCTCTAAACCAATATGACTGACGTAAATTTGCATTAGAAAAATTAGCCCCACTAACAACAGATTCAATCAAATTAGCTTCAAATAGATTAGAATTTTCTAAAGTTGCTTCTGTCAGATAAGCTCTAGATAAATTAGCATGAGCTAGGTAAGTATCTGTTAAATCTGCACCTCGAAGATCTGCATCATTCATTTTTGCTCTAGAGAGATTGGCATTAGAAAGATTAGCACCAATAAGATTAGTAACAGCAAGATTAGCTCCAGATAAATTTGCTCCTTCAAGATTTGCACCTTCAAGGTCAGCTCCAATCAAGTTAGCATTATATAAGTTTGCTTTACTAAGGTCACATCCCGAACATTCATTAGTTTTTAATAGTCTTCTAATAGCTGCTGGGTTAGCTGCTTTTGCTGAATTTATCCAGCCAAGTTGGGATAAAATCATTATGATTGCGAATATTGTCAATTTCATATTAAGTATTTGGGGGTATAGAGAATAATTGAACAGAAAATATATCTGAGTAGTAAGTATACAAATAATTTTATCTATCTACTTATATAGATAATTGCTTAATTTATCATACATCCAAATTTTTTAGACCGACAAATTTAAAACATTATTAATTATTAAGTAGTTGGCATTTAGTCAAGTATTCAATTGGGATTGAATTCTTGCTTATATCCAGTCTAAGCAAATTGCCCAGAAATATCAAAAGCTTAAAAACTCAAACAACCCAAGGTTTTTCCTTCTTCCTTCTTTATTCTTCCTTCTTTGTTCTGCTATATTCCTAACTTTAACTATTTAGTTATCATAGTATAACTTCCATCCCAATCATATGGTGGTGGATTTGTTATATGCTTAACCGATCGTTGAATATGTGTACCAACAGCTTCATCATCAGGTCTCATTTTTTTAGCTCTCTTAAAGTAACTAACAGCCAAAGCAAAATTCCTTTCCATATAAGCTTTTCTAGCTCTAGAATAAAGTTCTAAAAACTGTTCTGTTTCCTGGTCAATATTATCTGAAATTGCACCAATCAATTCATATATACTTACAGATTTTTGCTTACCTTTAACTTTAACCTTATCCAATTCTCTGACCCTAACATAATCGCGACAAAGTTCATAAGTAAACTCACTTAAAATAATATCGCAGCCATAATGTTTAGTAATTGATTCTAAACGGGAACTCAAATTTACACCATCACCAATTACTGTATAATCCATTCGTTTTTTAGAACCAATATTACCAGATACTACCTCCCCTGAACTAATACCAATACCAATTTTAAATTGTGGTTGATCGGGACGAGACTCATTAAATTTTCGGAGACGATGACGCATATCTAAAGCAGTTTTAACCGCCATTAAAGCATGATTTTCTAAAGGTAATGGTGCACCAAAAACAGCCATTAAAGCATCTCCAATAAACTTATCTAAAGTTCCTTCATGGTCAAATACTGCCTCTACCATTGTTTCAAAATATTGATTTAGAAGCTTAACTACTTCAGAAGCTTCTAGGTTTTCTGTAAGAGTTGTATAACCTCGAATATCAGAAAATAAAATAGTTACTTCCTTGCGCTCTCCTTCAAGTAAAGCATCTTCAGCTAAAGCCATTACTTGTTCTGCAACCTCTGGAGTCATGTAGCGATACATGGTATTTTTCATGCGTTTTTCTTGACTAATATCTTCAAGAACTACCAATCCACCACGCACACCACCTTCAGGATTAGTGAGGGGATTAACTGTTAGATTCAAACTACGTTCAAGGACTCTATCTAGTTCAGATACATCTATTAATCTGCTAAAATCCATGTGGTTATTTTGAACTAAATTTGCCTGTAAATTTGTCGGTGTTTGTTCTCCCCAAGGAAGAAAAATATTAGGATTTTTTGGTTCGGGAACTGCTAAAATATAAGCTATTTCTTCTTCACCTTCAAATTTTATAAAAGAACCTACTCGTAAATTTTGCTCCGGAACATATTGTCTAGTACCATGCTGTAAACTATCTTCTAAACGAAACTGTAAATTTTCAATTGGTATAACTTCCCATACATATCTACCAATCAGTTTTTCCTCCCAAAGTTGTCTATTTGTTTTACCTTTTATCTCTTTGTCAATAGGACAACCTAACATTTCTAAAGCTGCTCCATTGATAGTCACAATTCTGCCTTGCATATTTGTAGAAATTACAACATCAGACAAACTTTGTAGAATATCTTTCTGATATTGCTTTTCTACCAAAACATTTTCAAAAAGTTGAGAATTCTGAAGGGCAATACCTGCTTGAGCATTAAAAGCTAACAAAAATTTTTCATCTGAAGAATTAAAACTACCTTGATTTTTATTAATTAACTGGGTTACTCCAATCAATTCGCCCTTAGCATTATACACAGGCATACAGAGAATATTTCTTGTTTGATAACCTGTTTTTTGATCTGTACTAGGGTCAAAACGAGGATCTATATAAGCATCAGGAATATTAAGAGTTTCTCCAGTAGAAGCAACATAACCAGCTATACCTCGATTGGCAGGAATTCTAATTTCCACCATTTTTTTTTCATCTGCTGTCGCTACCTTAGTCCAAAGTTCATTTGTTTCTTTACTAAGTAGAAACAATGTGCTACGATCTGCTTGCATCAAATTACAAGCTTGATCCATTACAGCTCTTAAAGTTGTTTCCAAGTCTAGACTTTGACCTAAAGTTGTGGTAGCTTTCAGCAATGCTGATACCCCTCGTTGATTCCTAGCTGCTACATAAAATGATTGACAACTTTCTATAATAATTCCCATTGAATCACCGAAAGAACGGAACAGTTGCTCATCCTCTTCGTCAAAAGGGACATCATTTTCTTTATTAAGTAGTCGTACTACTGCTACTGGTTTGTTAGAGTTGGTAGTACTGAAAACTGGTATACAGAGGATAGTACGAGTATCATAGCCTGGAGGTTGGTCTACTTCTTCGCTAAAGAGTGGATGAGTTTTGGCATCAGCAATATTGAGTGCTTCTCCTGTTGTGGCTACATGGCCTAAAATACCAACATGAATTGGTAAGTGGTACTCTTGGGACCTACCATTACTTTCGAGAACAGTCTTGTACCAAAGTTGTTTTTTCTCTTGGTTAACTAAGAAAATCGTTGTTTGATCTGCTGTCAGGATTTGACCAATTTTGATAGTAAAGGCATCTAATAGTTGTTCTAGTAAAGTTTCAACACCTTTATTGTTAATTAAGTCAATAGCTCGTAGATATTGATGAAATTCAGCAGTAATAAACTCTAGCAGACAAACAAACTCTCCTACTGGCAAATCCTTCACGCGAGTTGCCAGTAGACCCATACGATCAACTTGAGTCAATGTTGCCAGAATACTACCAACAGCGTTAGAGAATGTCATTTGAACTGCTTGATCTTAAAGTTAAATTACTCCAACTTAAGTCTATATTTTCTCTGGGTTTAATTTTTTCCAAGTAGATAAAGTTTTTTACTTACAAAAAAAATGTTATTATACTAAATTAGACTATATCTAAGTATATTTATTCCAATAGTAGGGCATAAATCTAGAAAAGTTAGGACAATTATATGGTTAGCTAAATCCTATCATAAATTTTGAAAGAGGACTCCGGTTTTAATCACGAGATTTAACGGTGACATGGGGCGTAACTACTGTGCGGGAAATCTACGCAGACAACCTAGAGATAAATTTCGGCGTTGGTAAATAAGCGAGATGAAACTTTAAGGGTCATGCTTCTGTGATAGCTCCGAATACCTAACCAAAGTAGGCAAGGGGTGTTACCCTTACCAGAAAATCATCTTACCAATTACCAACGCCTAAATTTCAACCAGAAAAATAATTGAGCAATACGCGCCCGCATTTTTGGTGTTATAGTTATATCAATAGCAAAAAGGGCACAAGGCCAGGGGAAAGCGCACCGCCTACCCGGAGGAAACGTCAGTGTAAAGACAGAGCAACAATCCTTGTGGAGACGGTCTGGCAACTCAGTTTATTTGATTTGCTGCCTAGTTAAGAATGTATGTAGCCCTAGCGTTGTGCTAGTGAAACAAGAATCTCCCATTATAATCGAGGGATTTAACGCGAGAGTGTCAAGACTAGTTTTAGTCTACTTAATTATTACACAAGATTGAATTTAATATCCCGCAGTCCATATCTAAAATCATAGATTTTAGATATGGGTGATCGGGGTTATAAATTATGTAAAGTTGTTTTGTCAACCCTAATAGCCAGAAAGTTGACTCTCTTTAGCATATCTAGCAATCATCAAATTTTTTGTATTTAATGTACTTCCTTTAGAGGTTTCACAAGAAAAATTTTCTGTTACCTGCTATAAATTCCAGTTTTTTCCTACCATCAAAAATTTCCATCCATAGCACCCTTTGATTTAGATGAAGTTAGCGATCGCAAATAGCTTTAGTTATGCTGCTGATGGTATAGAATAGGCACAGATAACTTTTTGATAATAGTTTCTTAACTGCTGAGTTGCTGCTGACCATCCCCAAGATTCTGCTTCAGATCTGGCATTTTGACGTAGAGTTTCTCGTTCCTCTGAATGAGCTAAGAGGCTTTGAGTAGCTTTAATCGCTCCTTTTTCATCAACAGGATCGAATAGATAGCCATTTATTCCATTTGTAACAATATCAGGAATACCTCCAGAATTAGCTGCTACTACAGGAGTGCCGGCGGCCATAGCCTCTAAAAGTACCAATCCTAAAGTTTCAGTGCGAGAGGGAAAGATGAAAGCATCAGCAGATGCATAGGCAGAGGCCAGCTCTTGACCCCGGAGATAGCCCACAAAGTGTGTGGGAGTGTCTGCAAAATGTTGTTCTAGGGATTCTCGGTTAGGTCCATCTCCTACAAGAGCTAGACAAGCATTGGGGATGGCCTCCAGGATTGGTTTAATACGGTCAATCTCTTTTTCTGCACCTAAACGGCCAACGTATAGTAGTATTGCACTATCTGGATTTCCTTGACTGAGGCGATGGCGCATTTCTTGACTAGCATGGTGGGGCTTAAATAATTCTGTATCAACTCCGCGCTGCCAAAGGTCTACTCGCTCAATGCCGTGGTTGCTTAATTCTTCTACCATTGCTGTAGAGGTACAAAGATTTAAGTCTGCTTGATTATGGCCTGATTTGAGTAATTCCCAAAGCAACCCTTCGAACATTCCTAAACCATAATGATGTAGGTATTGAGGAAGGTGGGTATGATAAGATGCTACGAGTGGTATATTCAGCTTTTTAGCATAGTACAACCCACCTAAACCTAGTACTGCTGGATTAGCTACATGAATTATATCTGCTTGAAACAGCTCTAGCTGGTTGCCAATAGTAGGAGTTGGTATTGCTAATTTTAATTCTGGATAGAGGGGTAAGGGAAAACCCTCAATGCCACAAATTTTTGCTCCTTGATATTCTTTGAGTCCTCCCTCGGGGGAAAATATTAGCACTTGGTCCCCAGAACGTTGCAGATGTTCAACAGTGTGGCATAGACGGGTAACTATACCATCTATTTTTGGTAAAAATGTTTCGGTAAAAAGGGCTATCCTCATAAGTATATTAGCTGGAAAAATATTAGTCAGAATATTGATTTTTTTGCATGGTAACAGGTTTAGTTATTACCTGTTGAATTTAGTCAGGACATCGATAATCCCAGTTTATGTATTATCTCAGAATTATTAACTGGATAAACATTTTCTTTCGGTGTGATTAAGTAAGTCCATTTACTATATTTTCTATAGATACACTGGTGTTGTACAAATTCTGTAATATTTTCTATCTTCACAATCCAATCTCGGCTATACTTTCGTAGAGTTTCACCCATGGGATTATGATCGAGGCCCCATTGCAGTCTAATACTTGATCGCCCCACAAGTTCTTTCCATTCTTCTTGAATTTTATAGATAGTGGGAATAAATTTTGAATGTATTCCTTTTGTTCAAATTCCATCAAATGCTGTACGTTTGATAGTTAAAGCCAATTATTTCTTGTCCTGTTTTGCTGCCCCATGCAGAACGATACATCATCCATAAAAAGTTGGTTTTAATCCAACTCATTCTATTCAGGCTAAACTCCCCACCAAAATAACCTTTTGAGGCTGCAAAATTAATGATTTATGGCCTATATGCTTATTAGACAACCACAGAGTTTTCATCAAATTGTGCTAAAATATACCTACCAGTAGTAGGCCAATTACTAACTTGAGTTAAATAGTTTTCTGTAGCTAGCTGCATATTAACTAGGGTTTGCTGAAAAAGTATGAGTGGTAGGGGTAGGAGACAGGAGACAGGAGACAGGAGACAGGAGACAGGAGAAATTGGAATTTATAGGAGGTAGGAGCGGGCGTTTTGTAAGAATGATTTTTCTGCCCAACTATGCGCCTAAAATACGCTCCATGCATGAGCATAAAGAGGTGAAAAATTTGCACTGCAATTCGACTCCAAAAATTCTTTAGTCTTTTTATGTCTTGCTTTTAGATTTAATCAGCAAGCCCTAACTAAACCATTAAATTTATAACTGGCGGTCGCTTCTTTTTGAAAATTATTTAACCAAACAGAGGTAATAGTTTTTACTATTACCTCCATGATTTTTATAGACAGTTTATCGTTTCCAAGATACCTTGGGCAGAATATGATCTTTATCTACACGTTGCTTGTATTGAATAGCATAATTTAGCAGAGAATCTAACAGAGAATCAGATAAATAATGAGGTTGCAAGCCAAGATCTAAGAGATTTGTGTTTTTAGCATTGAAATAATGTTGCTCTAATTCCACTCTAGGATTTTCGAGGTAATTAATTTCTACATTATCCAAATTATCTAAATCATCTGGAGCTAAATTCAAATCTTTACTTGCTTTATCTTTAAAAGCTTTACCTGCTTTTTGGACCATCATTGCCAAATCGCCAACACTGAACATTTCAGTAAATTGATTAAAGACTCTAAATTTACCTGCTTCTGCAGGATTAGCGATCGCTATTTCCATGCAACGGACTGTATCTCTAATATCTAACAATCCACGAGTTTGTCCACCCTTGCCATACACAGTCAGTGGGTGTCCAATAGCTGCTTGAATACAAAATCTATTGAGAGCTGTACCAAAAACTGCATCATAATCCAGACGGTTAATCAAGAGTTCATCTTTGATTATTTCATCACTTAGGAGGCCAGTTAGTGCAACACCGTATACGATTCCTTGATTGAGGTCTGTGGCACGAAGTCCCCATATTTTACAGGCAAAGTGAATGTTGTGACTATCGTGAACTTTACTTAGATGGTAGAAAGAACCTGGTTGTTTAGGATAAGGGAGAGTATCTTTGCGCCCATTATGTTCAATGGTGATATAGCCCTCTTCAATATCTATATTAGGTGTACCATATTCTCCCATAGTTCCCAGTTTCACCAAGTGACAATCTGGGAAGTCCTCTTTCATGGCATAAAGAATATTTAGTGTCCCCACTACATTATTCACCTGAGTCATAACAGCGTGTTCGCGGTCAATCATAGAAAATGGAGCAGAACGCTGTTCCCCAAAGTGGACTATAGATTCTGGTTCAAACTGACGTAGTGTGTTACTCAGGAAATTATAGTCAGTTATATCTCCTACATATAAGTCAATTTTTTTGCCAGTCAACTCTTTCCAACGTTGAATGCGCTGTTGGATCGGGGCAATAGGTGTCAGGGTTTCGACTTGAAGTTGCATATCCCAGTGTCGCCGAACCATACTGTCTAGGATACCTACTTCATAACCTTGATTGGAAAGATAAAGAGCGGTTGCCCAACCGCAGTAGCCATCGCCACCAATTACCAGGACTTTCATAAACTTACTTTGAATCTTGCTTACTGATATTGGCTTAATGTATCAGGTATTGGAACTTTATGGGATTTCTTGTTTAAATCAAATCCAACTGGGTGAACTGTCCCGGCGCTGACGCAAGCGTACAACATGGGCTTCCTACCCAGAGACCAGCGTAGTAGTAGATTTCTTACGTCCTCTATTACTACGACTTACAGTCTGGCGATCGGCTTTGTCCCGCGTCCCACAGGTCAAAATTCGTAGTCCCTCCTCTCTGAGGTTAATTGCAGCATTGATATCCCTGTCATGGGTTGTTTGGCAATTTTCACAAGTCCACTGTCTGACATCAAGAGGTAAACTTCCTACTTGGTTTAAGCAAATATGGCAAGTTTTAGAACTGGGGAAAAATCTATCAACCTCTTGATAAACCTTGCCTTCATTTTCTGCCTTATATTTCAGCATAGTTATAAACATTCCCCATCCAACTTGTCCTATTGCCTTGGCTAGACAATGATTTTTCATCATTCCTTTGACATTAAGATTTTCAGTTACTATGACTTGGTTTTCGTCAACTATCCTACGCGATAGCTTGTGTAGAAAATCTTCACGACAGTTAGCAATTTTACGATGAACTCTAGCAACTTTCTTTTTGGCTTTGTTGCAGTTATTAGAACCTTTTTTCTTTCTACATAATTGCTGTTGCTTCCATTTTAAATTGTTTTCATATTTAGTTAAAAACTTAGGATTGTCAAACTTAGAACCATCACTGGTAATACAGAAATAGGTTAAACCAACGTCAATTCCTATTGCTTTACCATCAGTGCGTTATGCTGGTTTTTCTTGAGAATCCTCAAACAATATAGAAGCAAAATATTGATGAAATTGATTTTTAGATACAGTAACGATTTTGATTTTACCCTCAACAAGTCTATGGACAATAGCTTTAACTTCTCCTATTTTTGGAAGTTTTAAGCCCTGTTTAATAATTGTAACATTCTGAGGATATTGAATAGACTGCTTGCCATGTTTTGATTTAAACCTAGGGTATTTAGTTCGTTTCTCAAAGAAGTTGTTAAAAGCAACACCCAGATTTAAACAGACTTGTTGTAAGCACTAAGAATATGTTAGCTTTAACCATTCATGTTCTTTCTTAAGAGAAGGTATAAGTTTTTTCACCTCATAACCTGATAATCCTTTACCAGTGTTTTTATATGTTTCGTTCATCAAGTTCAGAGAGTAATTCCACAGCCAACGACAATTACCAAAGCTTTGCTCTAGCAACTGCTTTTGTTGTGTATTTGGATATAATCTGACTTTGACAACTCGCAACATATTAGAGTGAATTGAATTTCCTATAAACTATAGTCGCGCAAGATTATAGATTTGAGTTACAAATCCATTTGTCAATTTTCGGGGCATTGAACCCCTGAATTGACCCGCCTATCCCATACGACGCTCATCTATCGGTAGAGCGGGGGGGCTTCTCGGCGGAATAGCTAAAAATTCTAATGAATAAGTCTTATTACCCTAATGAACTTTGATTCCCAGTATCTGTGTTAATACTGCTAATTATTTAGAAAAGTTGAAGTAGCAAATTTTCTGATATTTAAGAAGATTTATAAAGTAACTTCGTTGGCAAAGCTAGTCCAACGAATAAATTCAAAAGGCCCAGCAATTGCTCCCCAGATATGCTCATCAGTTTCAGGGTTGCGACCTCGGTCATGGCTAATAAATTTATGTTCATCTATCTCAAAATGGCTATCTAAGTAGGTAGTTTGGCCTTTGCGGACTACAGTACAAGCTTTTCCTGGTTCTACTTCACCTTTAAAGCTATTACCAGTCCATTTTGTAATAAAGTTACAACCAGGTAGTTTCTGTATTTGTTCAGTTTTGAATGCTTGTAAGCGTTGAGGATCGCGAGAAGCTCCGTAAAATGCTTCTTCTTGATCTATGGCGTAGTTTTCAATATCGATATGGTCTGCTGCAGGGACTAATTTTAGTATTCGGACTCGGTAGGGTTGATTAAGGGTAATGTCGTAAGCTTGCTCTAGATAGAGGCTGAGTCCATTTAAGAGTTCATAGGGCAGTGGACGCATACAAACGCGAATGTGGGCAAAGAGGGGAGGGTTTTCAAAGGCTTGTTGTTGGTTACTAAAGTCGGCTGCTAACCAACGTGCCAAGGTAAGAATGTCTGTTGAGTTAGTCATTTTGATTGAGTGTAAATTCAGAATTAGAGTTCAAAAGAAAATCTTAATAGTTTAAGTATTGTGTTATGTATTTTGTCATTAGGGAACTTTAGAAAAAAATCAACGTCCTTAAATTTATTTATTTTTTTTAGTTAGATATTGAAATGTTTCTTGAATCGTTTCTTTTACATAATATTAAAGTGCACAGTATCTCATGGAATTAATATAGGCATTCAGTAAATTATTGAGACTAAAAAAATTATAAGCTGGAATGGTATCTGATGTGTTTGCATTTATAAAACCCTCAAAGATTAATAGCTTTAGAGAAATTTAGTTTGAAAGTTTTTAAATATGGCATCTATTTCAATCAAAGTTAAGTATAAATTGTTTAGGTCTTTGAATTCAAGAAAAATTTAGCTTTGGATAGCATAAATATTTGGCCAGTTAATAAATTTAGAATTACTTAAATGTACCTAGTATGTCTATAGCTATAAATATATAATTATTATTTTCAAAAGTGAAATTCTCACTTATAATTTGGGAGAAATTATTTTATTTATTGAGAAAAATAGCCAATGGACGGTTCTCCTAACTTTTTTCAGGAACCGAGCACACTTTCGGTTCCTCTTCCACTTGGTAATTCGGCTGAGGAAAACTTAGTCTTATTCTTCTCTGAAGATGCTTTGAGCAATGAAGGAGAAATAGCACTACAAGATGTCAGTGTAGAGATCATAACTAACAATGGAATCCCGATATTATTTGACAATGAAATTGCATTTATGCAGCCTAGTCCTGAAACTGTAGCAGGATCAAATTTAAGAAATTTATTTATTCCAGACTTAGATAGTGAAAGTGATGTAGTAACTTCATTTGCAGATAATAATCTGGATGGGTTACAAATTCCATTCCTATTGGATGGGGTGATAGCTAATGAATTACAAATATCAGATATAGAAATAGCTGGCAAAAAATACCTAGAAGTCAAAGCAGTAGGTGAAGATGCTCAGACTTACAGAGTATTAGCACTATTAGAAAAAAATGATTCTTCTATCGCAGCACAACAAATTCAAGCTCCAGATGCACAACAAGTAGTTTCTAATGAAATTGAAACCCTTGTACCTGGACAACCAGTAACTGTAACAGGTGTTGAGTTAGTCCCTGGGCCGTCAATTCCTTCTAATCAGTTTGTAGAAGTTCCTATTCCACTAATACCTGGTGCTCCTGGTCCGGCAGGTCCTGTAGGTCCGGCAGGTCCAGTCGGTCCGGCAGGTGTACCAGGAACTCCAGGATTAGATGGCGCTCCTGGCGCTCCAGGATTAGATGGCGCTCCTGGTCTCGCAGGTCCAGCAGGTCCAGTAGGTCCGGCAGGTGTACCAGGAACTCCAGGACTAGATGGTGCTCCTGGTCTCGCAGGTCCAGCAGGTCCAGTAGGTCCGGCAGGTGTACCAGGAACTCCAGGACTAGATGGTGCTCCTGGTCTCGCCGGTCCGGCAGGTCCTGTAGGTCCGGCAGGTCCAGTAGGTCCGGCAGGTGTACCAGGAACTCCAGGACTAGATGGTGCTCCTGGTCTCGCAGGTCCGGCAGGTCCTGTAGGTCCGGCAGGTCCAGTAGGTCCGGCAGGTGTACCAGGAACTCCAGGATTAGATGGCGCTCCTGGTGCTCCAGGATTAGATGGTGCTCCTGGTCTCGCAGGTCCGGCAGGTCCAGTAGGTCCGGCA
>NZ_JAAHGU010000065.1:0-26543 GCF_010692685.1 Okeania sp. SIO2F5
ACATCACCTCAGCTCGTTGTTGCTTTTGTTGTGCATATTCTTGACTCTTTCTATCCATACCATGCCAAAATTTATAAGGTTCATTTCCTGGAGTATAAACATGAATAACGTGCTTACCAGGTGGTGCAACAGTAGTATCTATCAAAGATGGAATAGATACCAACACAACATTTTGAGGTGCATCTATCTCATCCCAATGATTGACAATAATATGGTGACACGCTAAGTCTGGTTTGATGTCTGTAGCATCAATACCTAAATGTAAGTGCATAAAACTATTACATTCCGGTGTCTGTTGTCGTTGTTCTCGAAAAGATCTTGGCACTGCACTTTCTGGCAATAATTTTAAAGTATCCCAAATAGAAGCATTGGATATTACTGCTTCCTTTGCTCTAATTTCTGTTCCATTTCTTAAACCCACACCAACAGCGCGCCCATTTTTAACTAATACCTCTTCCACATGAGCATTCAACATCAATTGACCACCGTGACGTTTTAACCCACGCACCAAAGCATCAACTATTGCTCCACTGCCACCAATAGGATAATCAAGTACAACTCCTGGTCGATACCATTCGGCAAACATAAATGCAACTTCGGCAGCACTTGTACCATTTGCAGGCAAACCTGAAAGTAGGAAACAGAGTAAGTTAAGCCAGTTATCAATAAAAGGGTCTGTGATAACATTTTCCATAATTTGGGAAAACGGTCCTGTTAACTTACCAACGTTGAAAATGTGTTTTGCCATACCAGGTAGAAACTGCCCCATGGTCATTATTGCTCCTAAGTCAAAACGGAGAGAAGCTGGTGGAATAGCGATCGCTGCTTCTGCAAATGGAGCCATAACTTTTTGGAGTTTACGCCATTCTGTTACAGCACTTTCTCCTCTCAATTTTCGGAGAACATCACAAAATTGGTCTGCTCCTACGGAGGTATTAAAGTCACCTTCTGGCAAACAACAACCCCAAGTGTCGTAGGTTACACAGGGGACTGTTTCGTCGATAGCATCCAAAACTTGCGCTAGTGGGTTGGTAGAGGGACGATAGGATAGACCAGAATGTAAAGATGGTCCAGAATCAAATTTAAAGCCCTGATATTCAAAACTATGAGCAGCACCTCCAGCAATAGAGTGACTTTCGCAAACTATGACATCAAAACCATAGCGCGCTAGTAAAGCGGCACAACTGAGGCCACCAATTCCACTACCAATTAAAATTACATCAGTTTGAGACATTTTCTTTGGGTAAATTTTTAACTTCTTTGATTTTATTTAATTGAGTTTTTCACATATTTGGAAAATTATTTAGGGTTTGCTGAAAAAGTCTTATGGGCGAGAGTAGGAGTTAGGATAAATGGGAATTACAGAGGATGTAGTTCAAATCCCAAACTCCCCACACTCCCTTCCATATCCGTATATCCGTGCCATAATCCGTGTGAGCCACACTCCCTCACTCCCCCACTCTCACCTCTCCTTCTCCACGAGGATCTGCTGCCGCTTCCAACATCCCATTTTCATCCACCACAACTACATTTGCATTTCCCCAACCATCGCGCATTTCAATATTATGTCCTCGCTGTTTCAATTCATTCACAGTTGCTTCACTAAACCCTCCCGTTTCCAAAAGTAATCTATCTGGCAACCATTGATGATGAAAACGAGGTGCAGATACAGCTTCGGCAGCATTCATTTGATACTCCAGCACATTTAAAACTACCTGCAACACTGTAGTAATAATTCTACTTCCTCCTGGAGAACCAGTTGCCATAATTAACCGACCATTCTGTGTCACAATAGTAGGAGTCATACTTGACAAAGGGGTTTTTCCTGGAACGATCGCATTTGCCTCACCTCCCACTAGACCATATAAGTTTGGCACTCCTGGGGCGGCAGCAAAGTCATCCATCTCATTATTTAATAATATTCCTGTACCACTCGCTACTACTCCAGCACCAAAGCTACCATTTATTGTATATGTCATACTAACAACTTTGCGCTCTCGATCCACTACGGTTAAATGAGTAGTATCTGGAGATTCCCAAATATAACGCTCTAGAGTTTCTGGTGAAGCGGGTTGTACTTCAGTGGAGGATCTGACTTGTTGGAGATTAATATTTTGACGTTGTTGTTGAGCATAACTAGGACTGGTTAATTCTCTGACAGGTACTTGTACAAAATCTGGATCTCCTAAATATTGGGAGCGATCAGCATAAGCAACCCGCATTGCTTCAGTCAGTAAATGGATAGTATCAGGATTTTTATTGCCCCACTGTTGCAAATTAGTTTCGCCGACAATATTTAATATTTGCAGTAGATGAACTCCCCCAGATGATGGTGGCGGCATGGCGCAAATTTCCGCTTGTCGAAAGTTGCCACAGATAGGTTGACGCCAAATTGGTGTATAATCTTTCAAGTCTTCTAATGTTATTAAACCTCCATTGGCAACCATATCATTAGTGATCGCTTGAGCAATTTGGCCTGTATAAAAGCTTTGTGGATTTTTTGCAATGGTTTCTAAGGTTTTGGCTTTATCCTTTTGAATTAGTAAATCTCCTGACTGATATGCTTTTCCATCTTTTGTAAATATTTCTCTTGCTGCGGCATTTTTGTTAATGATCTCTAAATGTTTTTCTAATTCATTAACGAAGCGATCGCTTACTTCAAAGCCATTCTGAGCATAGCTAATAGCTGGTTGTAATAATTCTGACCAAGATAATTTTCCATAGTATTCATGAACAGTATATAACCCCGCAACAGTTCCAGGTACTCCTACTGCTAAATGTCCATCTAAACTTGCTCTTTTTTCGATTTCTCCTTGTGAGTTAAGGTACATATTTTGGGTTGCTGCTTTGGGCGCTCTTTCCCGAAAATCTAATGCTTGAATTTTATACTGTTTCTGAATTTCAGGATTTTCTGGGGGAGTTCCTAATAGTAAAAAACCACCCCCACCAATACCTGCGGAAAATGGCTCTACTACTGAAATAGCGAAGGCAGTAGCAATGGCTGCATCTACTGCATTTCCGCCTTTTTGCAGAATTAATTTTCCTGCTTCACTGGCTAAGGGATGAGCTGATACTACTATACTTTGTTTACTGCGTTTTAATTCTGCTATAGGTGTTACAGATTTTGGAGAGTTTTGAGTACATCCAAATAGTGAAATTGAAATAGTGAGACAAGTGAATAAGAGTATTTGGCTTTTCGTTTTAAGTAATGAAATCTGAAGCATTTAGCAATTATATAAAATTTATTCTAATTTATAGCAGAAGGAAGAAGGAAGAAGTAAGAAAGAAGAAGTAAGAAAGAAGAAGGAAGAAGACCTTTAGTTATTTAGGCAATTAGACATCTGGTAAAAATCAAAAATAAAATCAATTATTGTACAGAAATTCTCAGTTATTTCCACCTCCATACCTATTTCCTATTCCCTATTCCCTCTTTTCTGGAGATGTTTATTGGTTATCTACCAGAGAAGAAAAAGACTTGGGTCGTCTGAGTTTTGAGCTTTTGAGCTTTTGATATGTCTTAACCTTTCCTTCCACTGCTATATTCAATTTTTGACCTCTTCTCAATACCAAGACTATCCTTTGGCATGAGATGTGCGACTCGTTGGCCTAAAAGTTAGCTAAAATGTTTAGTATAATAGGCCATCTGATAGAAATCCAGCAGAGCTGTTACGCTTTCAAACAGGATTCAGTATTATTCCATAATTCTGTTCCTGATTCAACAATTAATAATTAATAATTACTTTTCTTAAAAATGACCGTTTTTATCTCAATAATAATTAGGATGCTTCACTATCTTCATCAAACAATTCTTTCAATTCTGTATCGAAAGTTTGCAGGACATCATTCAATTCAGCCTCTGGACAAGATCTAATTAATACATCAAAAACATCTAGCAACTTTGCGGCAGTCTCTCCTAAAGTGGGACTCATTCCCCAAACATCTTGCACCCAATCTTTAGGACGTTCCTTGTCAAAAATTAATCGTTCTAATAATTGCTTTGCTTCTTCTTTTGATACAGACATAATTATAATTTGAATCAGTGAAATTAATCTCAATAATTGTATAACAGAAGGAAGAATAAAGGGAGATGGGGGTATGGGGAGATGGGGAGATGGGGAGTGTGGGAAGAAATATATATCTTCAAATAACTATTCCCTATTCCCTTTTTCATCTAAATATTAGGTGGTAGATAACTTTTTTTGAGCTACAACCTAACTTAATAATTTTAAATAAATAAAACTTTTTGGCGTTGGTTATTTGAGGTATGATATCTTGTCCGCATAAGAGCGCTAACAAAAACTTTCTCTTCTACTACTCTTTCTTCTTATTTCTTCCCTCCTGACCCCTAAAGAATTAAGATTAATATCAAACACTAATTCAGCAACGCCAAATTTTTTAACAATTAACAATTACCACAATATTTATGAATATACCTAATTGGATTACCTTTTCCCGTCTTCTGGGAATACCTTTGATTCTTTACATTCTGAAAACTCCTACTAATCAGAATCTTTGGATATGTTTAGTAATATTTTTAATTGCTTCAGTGACAGATTTTTTAGATGGTTATTTAGCACGAAAACTTAATCAAGTCAGCGACCTAGGTAAATTTTTAGATCCTTTGGCAGATAAGTTATTAGTATTAGCACCTTTATTAGGATTAATTGAATTAGGAAAAGTACCAGCATGGGGAGTATTTTTAATTCTAGGTAGGGAGTTAACTATAGCTGGTTGGCGTGTTAATCAAACACAAATTTCAGGAGCTAATATTTGGGGAAAATTAAAAACAGTAAGTCAAATTATTGCTATTTCTTTGTTAATTGCCCCCTTACCTGAATTTTGGGCAACTCCGGCTATAATTATGTTTTGGATAGCTGTAGCTTTAACAATAGTTTCAGGAATAATTTACTTATGGCCTAATCAAGAAGTTAGTAATAGTTGAAGAAGGTTTTAGGTTGTAGGTTTTATATATAATCCGGTTATATAATATATATTGATAATTCTGTAATTACTTTAATATTCAATTTCCCCTACTTCTTTAAGAAGTCAGAAGGCGCGAAATTATATAGAATCTGGTTATATATTATATGTTGATAATTTCTTAAATTACTTCAATCTCCCCCACTCTCCCACTCCCCTACTCCCCTACTCCCCTACTCCCAAATATATGAATAGTTGAAGTATGTTTTAGGTAGTAGGTGCTAGAGTATAGCAATGTTAATTTTTGACTTTTGACTTTTGACTTTTAACTTAAAAATAGTGTAGCAATGTTAATTTTTGACTTTTGACTTTTGACTTTTGACTTAAAAATAGTGTAGCAATGTTAATTTTTGACTTTTGACTTTTGACTTTTAACTTAAAAGTAGTGTAGCAATGTTAATTTTTGACTTTTGACTTTTGGCTTTTGATTTAAAAAAAGAATCCGGTTATATAATATATGTTGATAATTCTATAATTACTTCAATCTCTCCTAATTAATTTTTGACTTTTGACTTTTAACTTAAAAATGTTAATTTTTGACTTTTGACTTTTGGCTTTTAACTTAAAAATGTTAATTTTTGACTTTTGACTTTTGACTTTTGACTTAAAAATTTTTAACTTTTAACTTTTAACTTAAAAAATGAGTATATTCACACTTCAATCAGTAAAAAAAGACTTTGGCATCAAAGAAGTTTTAAGAGATGCTAACTTCAGTTTAGATACCAATGATAAAGTTGGTTTAATTGGTATAAATGGTTCTGGAAAATCAACCCTATTAAAAATGATTGCTGGTTTAGAACCTATAGACGGTGGTCAAATTTTGATTAATCAAAATGCCAGAATTATTTATTTGCCACAACAACCTGATTTAGATGAAAATAATACCGTATTAGAACAAGTTTTTTCTGATAGTGGAGAACAAATGTTACTGGTACGGGAATATGAAGAATTATCGGAAAAATTAGCCCATCACCCTGAAGATAATCGACTAATGGCGCGTTTTTCTGAAGTAACTCACGCCATGGATAATACCAATGCTTGGGAATTAGAAACAAAGGCAAAAATTATCCTCAGCAAATTAGGAATTCAAGATTTTGATGCCAAAGTTGGTAATTTATCTGGGGGTTATCGTAAACGTATTGCTTTAGCAGCAGCTTTACTTTCTGACCCTGATGTTTTGTTAATGGATGAACCAACAAACCATCTAGATGCTATGTCTGTAGAATGGTTACAAAGTTACTTAAATAGTTTTTCTGGAGGAATTTTATTAATTACTCACGACCGTTATTTTCTCGACAGAGTTACTAATAAAATTATTGAAATAGACCGGGGCGACCTTTTTACTTATACTGGAAATTATTCTTACTATTTAGAAAAGAAGGCTTTAGCTGAAGAATCAGTAGTTAGTTCTCAACGTAAACATCAAGGAATATTACGCCGGGAATTAGAATGGTTGAAGCGAGGACCTAAAGCTCGTAGCACTAAACAAAAAGCCAGGATTCAACGTATAGAAGAAATGCAAGGAACTGAGTTTAAACAAGCTTTAGGAAAAGTGGATATTTCTACTCCTGGTCGTCGAATTGGTAAAAAAGTTATTGAGTTAGAAAATGTTTGTAAATCCTACGATAGTAGAACTCTAATTAAAGATTTTACTTATGAATTTATTCCCGAAGATAGAGTCGGAATTATTGGTGGTAATGGGGTGGGAAAATCTACCCTAATGGATATTATTACAGGTAGAATTAAACCTGATTCTGGCAAAGTAGAAATTGGTGGGACAATACATATAGGATATTTTGACCAACATTCAGAAAATTTGTTGGATGCTATGAATGAAAGTCAACGGGTAATTGATTATATAAAAGATGTGGCAGAGTATGTAGAAACTGCTGATGGTACTCAAATTAGTGCTTCTCAAATGTTGGAAAGATTTCTATTTCCTGGTAATCAACAATATGCTCCTGTATATAAACTTTCTGGAGGAGAAAAAAGACGATTATTTCTGTTGAGAGTATTGATGAGTGCGCCGAATGTTTTGATTTTGGATGAACCTACTAATGATTTAGATGTACAAACTTTGGCAGTTTTAGAAGAGTATTTGGAAGAGTTTAATGGTTGTGTAATTGTTGTTTCTCACGACCGTTATTTTCTTGACAGGACTGTAGATAGAATTTTTGCTTTTGAAGGAGTAGGAAATTTACGACAGTATCCAGGAAATTATTCTCTTTATATAGATTATAGAGAAGTAGAAGCAGCAACAAAAAAAGCTGTGGCAGTTGGAGAAAAGTCTAAGGAAATTTCAGTTAAGCAAAAAAAATCAGAAAGGGTTTCTTGGGATAAGAATAGGCAAAGAAAATTATCGTCAAAAGAAAAGCGAGAATATGAGAATTTAGAGAAAAAAATTGCTCAGTTAGAAGCGGAGAAGGCAAAGACTGAAAATGAACTTTATAATGCACCACCAGGAGAAGTAAGTGAAGTTCAAAAACTCCATGAAAAAGTAGAAAGTTTAGAAAAAGAAATAGATACTGCCACAGAAAGATGGTTGGAATTGGCAGAAATAAATTCTTAGGGGAGTAGGGGAGTAGGGGAGTGGGGGAGTGGGGGAGTAGAGGAGTAGGGGAGTAGTAAAAATAATAATAATTAATGCTAATAGTTCATAAAAATATATACCTACCACCTAGCACCTGATTCTGATATTTTCCCGACTCTTCCCATCTTCCCTTATCTGAAAATTATCTTTTTGTTTATCGGTTTAATGTTCTAGTTCACCAGGGATATAAATATGGTTGATGAGTCGGAAAATTCTGATAGACCAAATTCTCCCGACTACTTCTTCAGCGCTGAAAAAATATATACATATCACCTATCACCTTCTTCTAATATTTTCCCGATTCTCCTCATCTTCCCCTGATCTGAAAATTATCTTTTTCTTTATCGGTTTGCTGAAAAAATATATACCTACTACCTAGCACCTTGTTCTGATATTTTCCCGACTCTCCTCATCTCTCCTTGTCTATATAGGTTTAATATCTCAGCTTCACCCGCGATGTAAATATGGTTGATGAGTCGGAAAATTCCTATATACCAAATTCTCCTGACTACTTGTTCAGTGCTGACAAAATATATACCCACCACTTAGCACCTGATTCTGATATTTTCCCGACTCTTCCCATCTTCCCTTATCTGAAAATTATCTTTTTGTTTATCGGTTTAATGTTCTAGTTCACCAGGGATATAAATATGGTTGATGAGTCGGAAAATTCTGATAGACCAAATTCTCCCGACTACTTCTTCAGCGCTGAAAAAATATATACCTACCACCTAGTACTTTCTTCTGATATTTTCCCGATTCTCCTCATGTTGCCTTTTCTCAAAATTATCTTTTTCTTTATCGGTTTAATGTTCTAGTTCACCAGGGATATAAATATGGTTGATGAGTCGGAAAATTCCTGAAGACCAAATTCTCCCGACTACTTCTTCAGTGCTGAAAAAATATATACCTACCACCTAGTACTTTCTTCTGATATTTTCCCGATTCTCCTCATGTTGCCTTTTCTCAAAATTATCTTTTTCTTTATCGGTTTAATGTTCTAGTTCACCAGGGATATAAATATGGTTGATGAGTCGGAAAATTCCGATAGACCAAATTCTCCCGACTACTTCTTCAGTGCTGAAAAAATATGTACCTAACACCTAAAACCTATCACCTAAAACCTACTACCTAAATTATTAATTTGAGCTGCTTCTAAAATCAAACGTTGTTCCGCACGAGCAATTGAATTATAAGTTTTATCCACAGCATCAACATTCACAGAAATAGAAGTAATACCCCACCGGATTAAATTATCTATTATTTCTGGATATAAAGCAGGAGCATCACCACAAATAGAACAAGGAATACCAGAAGTTTTAGCCTGAGAAATTAATTGTTGAATGGCTCTCATTACTGCTGGTTGACGAGTATCAAAAGCACTTGCCATTTGTTCTTCTTCTCGATCTACACCTAACAATAATTGAGTTAAATCATTAGTACCAATAGCAATACCCCGAACTCCAGCTTTGACATATTCAGGTAGTAAGAATAAAACTGATGGTATTTCTGCCATAATCCAAATTTGGAAATGATTGGGTCGATTTTCCCATTTAGTTTGAATGCGATTCTGACAAAATTGAAATTCTTCTACAGAACGTACAAATGGTAAGATTAAATGAACGTTAGTATAACCCAATTCATATACTTGAGATAAAATATCTATTTCTAAATCTAGTAAACTTGGTTCTAGCATATAACTGAATGTACCATGTCGTCCTAGTATAGGATTAGAATAATTAGTCCGATGATTATGAAGATTTGCCTCGGTCTGGTTATCTTGGTTTCCAGAATAATTAGTTATAAATTCTTCTGGAATTTTAGTAAATATTTTTTCCCGATCGCTAGAGTTAAATAATGCTAAATCAAGAGAACGATAAAAGACTGGTTTTGGAGTAAAAGCTGCAGCAAATTGACTAAGTTTCTTCACCATTAGAACGACTAATTCTGATTGACGGCCTTGTTGTATCCACCATAAAGGATGATGATTTTCTAACAGTTCGATCGCCATTAACTCTGACCGTAATAATCCTACTCCATCTATCTGTGAATCTGGAACTTTTTTAATTGAATTAATTTGACTGAGATTAACGAACAGTTTAGTTCCTATTGGCGGTAAATTTTGATTTTTCAGAGAATTTTCTACTACTGGCATCTCAAGTTTATGAGGATCATAATTATCTTCTTTTGCTAGATATATTGCCCCATTATTACCATCAATTAATATATGGTCGCCTGTTTTAATTATATTGGTAGAATTAGTCGCTCCTACAATAGCAGGAATCCCAATTTCTCTAGCTAAAATTGCAGCATGACTTGTGATGCCACCCTGTTCAGAAATAATTCCAGAAACTTTTTTCAGTAATGGTAAATAACTCGGAATAATTACAGGGACAACTAAAATTGCTCTGTCAGGAAATTCTTCTACTTCTGGAGGAATATTTTTAATAACTATAGCTTTAGCTGTTACTTTTCCTGATGATGCTACTATGCCTTTGACAATAGGATGTTCAGTATTAGGAATAGATATTGATTTTTCTTCTTTTGCTGATTGTGGCAATTTTGCCAAAATTTTATCCTCTTGTGGAAATCTTTCAAAATCTGTGATTAAGAGTTCAATTTTTGCATCATTAGACCTTTGAGAAAAACTCCATTTTACTCCGAAATTAGTACCGATACTATTGACTATACCCTGAGTTAATTGAATTAATGATTGTAATTGCTTTTCCTCTAAAACAAATTCTTTTTGTATTTTTTCTGGCAATAAAAAAATTTGCAGTGCTGCTAAAGTTTTGGGAAAAGGAATTTGAGTATGATAATTTCCTTGCCATGTATCTGTATCGCTCACTTTAACAATTCTTGCATCAGGGTTATAAACGATAGTTTTATTACCTAATTTCTTGTTTTCTACGGTGCAATTTTCAGCAGAAATAATATAAGAATCAGGTATAACTTGTCCCAGTTCAATAGATACTCCTAAACCATGAGTTGCTTGAATTTCCCAACTATTAGTAAAAGCTTTAATATTTCCCGAAGCGATCGCTGACTGTACGGGTTGTACTATAACTACTGGTTGAAGTTGTGGAATTTCAACTTGCTGACTATGCCAATATAATAAACTTTTAGCATTAAATATTTCTGCCCAAGCTTGTTTAATTCCTGGGACAAACTCTTTCGGTATAGCTTGACAAATTATTGGTTCTAATATGCCTAAAGTTTTTAGGCGAGGAGATGCTAAGACAAGCTGAAAAATTAATACTTCGGCATTGAGATTTTTAATCGCAGACTCTAGAGATAAAAATAAGTCTGATGGTAAATCAGTAGATGCAATATTGTAGTTAATTGATTGAGAAATTTGTTGTAATTGCTGATAGTTATTGACATTAAAATGCAAGGCATAATTGGGGAATTCAAGTAATAATGGGTCAGACCAATCAATACATTGTAAAAATTGCCAAAAACTATTTGCCGGAATGACAAAACCAGAAACAATTGGATAACCTTGCTCCATGAGATGAGCTAAATAAAAAGCTCTTTCTCCCACTGTTTTCCAGTCTGAGGATTTAATTTTATCTAGCCAGTAAAACTTATGCACAAAACTATTGATTTGCTGACATCAAATGTTAAAAGTAATAGTAGTCTCTAGATTTACCTAGTTGCTCAGTATCCAACATCTTTTTACCTAACTCTAATTCTATAATTCTATCAGTAAATAATTTTGTATCAGAGTAATAGTAAATTATTAACAGATAAACATAAGAAACTATAGCAATCAGGAATCAGATGTGATAATTGAGGTGTTACTTTAAAGCATAGAATATAGTTATTCTTTATGTCTTCATTTCTTCCCTATTTCCTATTCCCTATTCCCTAAAACAAAAGTCTACAATATCTCACAACTAAAATTATATTGCTATATTTAATATTTTAGACTTTTTAAAGGTTTTCACAATGATTAAATTTCTCTGGAAAAAAATACTTAAACCATTTCTGAATATATTTCTTAAGTATAACTGTCCTCTTTGTCAGAGACCAGCAGACAGAGAGTTCTGTAAATATTGCGAAAGACAAGTTTGGCAATGTCAATTTCCTCATGGAGGACAAACATTTCCCGGAAAAATTCCAGTATTTATCTGGGGCGAGTATAAAGATAGTCTCAAACGAGCGATCGCTGCCATGAAATATCAGGATAACCCACAAATAGCAATACCTTTGGGACATTGGTTAGCGGATGGATGGTTAAATTCCCCAGTTTCCAAAAGGCAAGTAGGGACAACAACTCTTGACAAAATCGTCGTTGTACCCATTCCGATGCACAAAAAAAAGCTGAAAGAGCGAGGTTTTAATCAAGCGGAATTATTGGCAAAAAGCTTTTGTGAATTGACTGGTTTGCAGTTACGGCGAAATGGCCTGGAAAGAGTGAAGCAGACCCAAGCATTATTTGGTTTGTCCAGGGGAGAGAGGTTGAAAACGGTTAAGGATGCTTTTACTGTAGGGAAAGATTTCCGCAGGAGTCGTCCCCGTAGTTTAGTGTTGTTAGTAGATGATATTTATACAACAGGTGCAACGGTGAATTCTGCAATTAAGGTTTTGCAGAAAGCAGGTATTAAAGTTGTGGGAGTTTTAGCGATCGCGACTACTAGAAAACCAAGTCCTCATATCGTTTCACTCAAGTCAAAAGTCAAAATTCAAAAATCATAAGTCAGAAGTTAAAAGTCAGAAGTGATATTTTAGGTACTTAAAACTTTTACTATACAGTAATTTCAGCTTATTATTTGACTTCATTTGACTTCATCAGTTACCAACTATTTGTGACATTTTTTAAGTGAATTGGTATCAGAAACCACGGTTATAGCGCTACGCGCAAGTCAAAAGTCAGAAGCTAGAAGTTATCCCTGACTAACTTTGAGCATTTATAAATGTCTGCACCCCATTTGCGTAGTGCTATAAAAAGTCAGAAAGTGGTGAAAAAACCTAGTCTCCAAAATCAGAATGAGGCTAAATATAGGGGGTGGTTTGAGTTAAGTTAGGTTGGAAATATTATGTTTATATTTACTAAGGAGGAGTTAGGAGGGAAGAAGAAGGAAGAGGAGAAGAAAGTTTTTCTAACTAATTAAATGGACAGAATATTAAACCTCGTTCTTAATGGTAAAGTCTTAAATCTTTGTAGTTCATTTACCTAAAAAAGGATATGAGTGTTTTTTAGAGAAAAAATTTTGACAATAAATAGGTAACTAACGAACCTTTTAGGGAGGTCGCACCGTTGTTATCTGCTGTAGTAAATATTTATCTAAATATTCTTGATATAAATATAGGAATCCTAAATTGGTTGTGAAAATTTTTATAATAGTTAATCTGAACTGAAAACTTTTAAAACTCTGTAGGTTGCCAATCCGAAGATTCTCCTACCTGACTCCTAACTGCCATCAAAATATTACAATTTAAATAGGATTGCTTATAGTCAATATTTACACAAAGACACAATCTTATAGCAATTTATCTAAAAACAATTATCTAAATCAAAAAAGTAGTTTTTAGGTAAGCATTTCCTCCGGAATGCTGCGCAAACAGCAGTCAGCTATCAGCTTTATTACTTTTAGTGGGCAATTTAAGCTAGTTGTTCTTGTGCTTCAATTCTTTGCTTAAAATTGTAGTAGAAGTTAAGCAAATACTTGGTTCATTCATTAAAAAACTGTTTGCGTAGCATTCCGCAGGAAGAGCTGACCACTAATAGCTGAATGCTTACCTTTTTAGTTACTTACTTTTTTGATTTATTGATCAATCAAGAAAAAAATTAAGAGCGCACAATAGATCAGATATTATTTTCATCAAGCTGCTTTTTTATTAATTGATTTTTTACAAGATTTAACCACAGTCCATTTTCCTGTTGTCGGGTCACAATATACTTTAAAAGGGTTAGATTTAAGTGATTTATAGCTATTTTTAGGCTCCATAGTGTACTCCTGATTTTTTGATATATATCACTACGCAAATAGGACACAGACTTTTCTCTGCTTCCTACTTCCGGACAACCAAAATTTTCGTCAAACGCCAAAAAATGTAGTGCTATATTATTATAGTTTCAAAAAAATTACTAATACTACATTTTTAAACAAAGAATTGAAGAATAAGACAATGAGCTTAAATTGTCCACTAAAGGTCATTTCAGTTATCAGTACCTCTGCAATAAGGAGGCAAGAAAATGCGGAATTCTCTTTTCTCTTGGTCGATTAGATATAGCGAGGAAACCTGCTCTTATCAGAGATGCTCCGAATTGCGCCATCTCTCGACCGCTTTTTATCCCCTTAAAAGCGGAGACTTTAGACCACGATTTTTCAGTAATAAAGCTGATAGCTGATAGCTGATAGCTAACCGCTGAATGATTACATTAATACATTGTTCTGAAGTTAAGAATATTTGAAGTTTTTGGTGATTTAAAAATATGAGTAAAAAGCCTAGAAAATTAAAATTTTTTTTGACAACCACTCTAGTAATAGCATCGGTCGTTAGCTTTGATTTTTTGCAAGATATATTCAAACCAAAACCAGTTGATGCTGCTGAAAGGATAGTATTTAAAGTTCCGAATTTCACAGATTTATATATGTCTGTAGATTCTCTAGAAGTCTTTGCTAAAGAAGGAATAATTAGTAATGATTTTGCCTTTTATGCTGCTTTTATGGAAGAAGAAGATTTGGCAAATTTGCAGAAAGTATTGCAAAAACGTTTTGACATTCCCCCTGAATTAATTTCTCGTCTGACAAATATGGCAATGGGAGAAGATTTTCTCAAATATTTTGGTCAGTTAGTACAAATTAACCCCGATATTAATGGTTATGATGCGATAAGAACAGCTTTAATAGAAGCTGCATCAGATCCAGAAGAAGGATTTACTATTATCAATGTTATTAAAAAATTTCCCGCAGAAACAATCAGAATAAGTACAAATTTTTTATCTGAGTTTTCTAATGAGTTAACTACTTTTAATGAGTATCGAGATACTTCAGTTACAGCAATTATTGAACAGACAGAAAAACAAGTTGCTACAGACCCAAAAATTGATTATTCTCAACTTGCAGATTTGAGTAAACCAGGTCCCTATAAAGTCATCAAAAAATCTATTAGTTTTGAAATAAGTGGTTTACGCCAAACTTACACAGGTTTAGCAGGTTCTTATAACCTTGAAGCTGATATTTATTTACCCGCAGGAATTTCTCAACCAGTACCATTAGTAGTCTATAGTCATGGTTTTGGAGCTGAGAAAAAAAGTATTCTTTTAGCAGAACATTTAGCATCTTATGGTATTGCATTAGCTGGTGTAGAACATTTAGGTAGTGACTTAGCATATCGCCAATCTTTTTTAAAAGGAGAAGTTGATATAGATATTAGTCCTATTGAATATCTTAGCCGACCATTAGACCTGAGTTATTTATTAGATGAACTGGAAAAGTTAGTTGAAACTGACCCTGACTGGAAATCGAAACTTGACCTAAATAAAGTAGGTGCATTGGGAAATTCTTTTGGTGCAACAACAGTCTTATCTTTAGGAGGTGCAAATATTAATTTGCCCAGATTAAATCAAGAATGTGACCCGGAAAATTTGAGTTTAAATATATCAGTATTATTGCAATGTCGTGCCAATTATTTACCTCCTTCAAACTATCAGTTAAGAGACCCTCGCATCAAAGCAGTTTTTGCTTACTTTCCTCTAACAAGTGTAGTTTTCGGACCTGAAGAAATGAGAAATATTTCTGTTCCTACTCTAATGATGGGAGGTAGTCACGATCTTCTCACCCCAGGAATAGAAGAAGATGTTCATCCTTTTATTTGGATGGATAACTCAGATAAATATTTAGCTTTTTTGGTTCCGGGAACTCATTTTTCTACCAGCACTTTAATACCTGGTTTGCCTGAAATATTACAGGGACCGACACCGGAAGTCGGACAGTATTATCTCAAGAATTTGAGTGTAGCTTTCTTTAAAAAATATCTAGATAATCAATCAGAATATGAACCATATTTAACTGCTTCTTATGGCAAAGTTATGAATAAAGATTCCCTAAGTTTGAATTTAATTCAATCTTTAAAAGCACAACAATTAGAAACTGCTTATGGTAATTCTCCACCAAAACCGATCGTACCTCCAACTGTTACTGCTCAAGTTCCTAAAAGACAAGAAAGTATCTTAGAAGAAATTCAAAGAACAGGAGTAATGAAAGTAGCAATGAGAAGAGACGCTACTCCTTTTGGTTATGTAGATAATACCGGAGAATGGGCTGGTTATTGTGAAGATATAATTGATGTTTTTGCTAAAAAAATTGCTCAAGAATTGAAAATTTCCACTGGAGTTAAAGTAATAAAAATTCCATCGAATCTAGAAAATCGTTTTCAGTTAGTTCAGAATGGTAATGTACATTTAGAATGCGGTCCAAATACTATTAGAGATGATGTGAGAAATGTGGCTTTTTCTAATCCTTTCTTTGTCACAGGAACTAATTTTTTAGTTGCTAAAGACACAGAAATAAATCCTAACAGTAATTTAGCAGGAGTTCAAACAGGTGTCTTGAGAAATACTACTACAGAAAAATTTATTCAAACACAATATCCTGAAACTGAAGCCATTTATTTTGAAGGTAATACAGGGGTGAATCAAGCTGTAAAATCTTTAGCTAAAGGAGAAATTCAGGCTTTTGTTAATGATGGAATTTTATCTATCGGGGAAGTAGTCAGGCAAAATTTAGATATTAATAATTACAAGTTAGTTCCAGAAAAACCTTTAACCTGTGATTTTTATGGGATGATTATTCCGAATAATGACCCAGAATGGCAAAATAAACTTAACTCTTTTATTGATGGCGATAAATCTCAACCCATTGATGAAAAATGGTTCAAAAAGTTGTTTCCTTATCAGTTAGAAAATCTAGATTATTGCGTGAATCATAAAAAGTAATTTCAGTTATAAGTTATCAGTTATAAGTTATCAGTTATAAGTTATCAGTTATCAGGTAAGCATTTCCTCCGGAATGCTGCGCAAACAGCAGTCAGCCATCAGCTATCAGCTATTGCTTTTAGTTTAGGATAAAAGCTTTATTAATTGTCTTACTACAAAAGTTGCTTTCCTTACTCTTAAAGTCAGTTGTTAATTTAAATACTGTTCTTAAGGAGAGAATCTTGTTGCTGATAGCTGACAGCTAATATCAGTTTTATAAATCTTTGCTACAAATATTTAGGTTACTGCTTAGGAGTCAGGAGACAGGAGTCAGGAGTCGTATGGGGATAGGTTTGATACCATTTTTTATGTAGTAATTTATCTTTTTCGTCCAATAGATATTTTCTATAAATTACTTTAATATTGCTTACTATATGTAAAATTATTTTTTCAAAATGGTATAATATCTGAATGCTTACCTTATCAGTACCTCTGTAATAAGGAGGCTTGAAATATGGAATATTCTCTTTTCTCTTAGTTTACTGGATATGGCACCTAGCCATCCCTCAACCGCTTTTTATCCCCTTAAAAGGCTATGCTTTATAAACACCTTTCTTAAATAAAATTTGATAAAATAGACAAGTTATGTATTGGCATTTGAGAGGATTTTTGCGGATAAAAAGTGCATTGAAAAATACATTTTTTTGATAACTTAAGTAGGGCTTGCTGATTAAATATCAAAGCATTTACGGATATTTATTTTAGCATTTTTTTGTCGAAAAAAGTGCAAGCTTTTCAGTCTAAAAAACTCAAAAAGATAGTATTTTGGGATGATTATGGCAGAAAAATCAAGGGACAATTTTTCTGACTACCTCCTAATTAATTCCCCTAATTCCTGAATTCTGAATTCAGAATTCTGAATTCTGAATTCAGAATTCTGACTCCTACCCCTACCACTTATACTTTATTCAGCAAACCCTAAGTAGTTTTGCTTACCTATCTATACTCTTTCTCCCTTCTCCCCTGCTCCCTACTCCCCACAAGGTTTTCAGAAGTTCCTTATCAGGGATAGCTTAAAAGGGGAGGTTTTAAACCTTAATTATTCGGTAAATGAGTAGCAAAATTAAGCCTGATTTTTCCATCAAACGTCAGAGAAAAACTAAAAAAAGGATGTTTTTATGGTTACTGTCCCTCGTCTTAGTAACCACATCACTTGTGCTAGTAAATTTCTCAGCTAAAGCAGCAGAACAGATTCATTTTAATTACGGTTTGCTGAAAATTTCTGTATCTCTCACTGCTTTAGAAACTTATGCTGAAACAGGTAAAGTTGAAGATGATTTAAAGTTATATTTCCTATTGATAGATGCAGAAAATCAGCAAAAACTGAGAAATGTACTCCAATTTAATCTGAATATTAATCCCATGCAACTTGCTCAAGGTTTGTATTCCCCTATGGGAGAAAAATTACTCCAATATTTAGGAGAAATGATTCAAACTCAAGGTAGAAATAATGGAGCGATCGCTCTGAGAGAGGCTTTAATTAAAACTGCGAAATCTCAAGATTTTACACCTATCAATGTTTTGCAAAACTTTCCGGGAGAAGTACAGTTTAATATTCGGAAAATTCTGGCAGTAAATCGAGAATTTTCTGCCTTACTTGAAGATACAGAAAAACTACTTAAAGAAGTTAAACAAATCACATTAACCGCTGCTTCTACAGAAGAAAAAATAGATTTTTCCACATTGCCAGACTTACGCCAACCAGGCAATATTTCCTTCTATCAAGAAACTCTAACCCTCAACGATAAAAGTCGTAACCGCCAATTTCTAATTAATCTTTATTTACCATCTAACCAAACACAAACTCAAACTATTCCACTAATTATTCTTTCCCCTGGTTTAGCAGCAAAACTTAGTCAATGGCAACATTTAGCCATACATTTAGCATCTCATGGTTTTGCCGTAGCAAAAATACAACATCCAGGCAGTGACTTTAATCATTTTCAAGCTTTTCTAGAAGGAAAAGAAACAGAAATATTTCAACTCAGAGAATTTATTAATAGACCCCTAGATATTACCTATTTATTAGATGAACTTGAACGTCGCAATAAACTTCAATATCAAGGAAAACTAAACCTAAAAAATGTCGGCATGGCAGGTCAATCTTTTGGTGCTTATACAACATTAGCTTTAGCAGGAGCAAAAATTAATTTTGCACAACTAAAACAAGATTGTTTACCCCAAATTAAATCTTTAAATCCTTCCTTATTTTTACAATGTCGTGCTTTAGACTTACCTCAACAAAATTATGATTTACGAGATAAAAGAATTAACTCAGTATTAATTATGGACCCGGTAAATAGCAGTATATTTGGTAAATCTGGTTTAAGTCATATTAATATACCGATTTTGTGGGTTGCTGGTAGTGAAGACCAATTAACCCCCGTAGTAATAGAACAAGTTTACCCCTTTACTTGGTTGCCAGTAAAAGAAAAGTATTTTATGTTGACAAAAGGAGCAAAACATCTCGATTTTAATATTACTGAAATTCAAAATGTAGAATCTGTAGATGATGACTCTTTAAATCAATTAGTTAGTGCCAGTTCCCCAGTAATTAAATCTTATATTGATGCTTTTAGTCTGGCATTTTTTCGGGCATATCTAGAGAATAATTCTGATTATTTAGATTATTTAAACTCCTCTTATGCTGTAGCTATTAGTGAAGAACCTTATACCCTTGGTTTTTTGTCTGATTTGACAGTAGAAAAGTTAATTCCAGCTTTAGTTAAAAATTAGGAAAAAATCCAGTAGGGTGTGTTAGCGTAGCGTAACTGAGCGAAACCCTATATCTATTGTCAATGCGTAATATCATGTCCGGTTGAATAGTTATAATTAAACCTCGTAGTTGTGCTTGAGCAAGAAGATAGATATTTCAAAGGCTCAAGCCCAACTACAAACAAAAACTTTTTTATCACTAATTATCCAGAAATAGTATTATATCATGTCCGTAAGCATGAGCTTTTTAGACCTAAAAGCTTGCACTTTATTTTGACCAAAAAAAGCACTTGCCTTTATTTATAAATGCTTTGATAGTTAATCAACAAGCCCTAATTATCAAAATAATTGGGTCTAAAACCCCACCTTTTAAGGCGAAATATTTTTGGAGGCTTGCTCAAATCCCATATTTCCCCTCCTGGGAGGGGTTAGGGGTGGGTTAACTTCTAACTTTTGACTTTTGACTTCTAACTTTTGACTTCATTAAGGTTCCCTGAAACCCTGAAAATCTGCGACTAAAACATTAGCAACTGGATGGTTAATAGCCTCTTTAAAAGCTTCCGTTCCTCCTGACTTCAACGCACCTATTACCCGTTGTTTTAATGTAGGGTTATTTTCGACAATTTCAATAGCTTGGGTAACAACTGCCATTTGACCTGCTGTAGTTTCTGTAGAATTTGACTGCTCTAATTGTTTGAGTAATTGCTGAATTTCTGCTGCTGTTTCAGCTAAAGTTTTTTGTTGAGCATTATTAATTATCGGAGCAAATGTTGTGTCTTGAATTTTTCCCTGTTTGTTACCAGCTACACCATAATTATCAGATTTTCCTTCCTTACCAGTCGCACCATAATTCTCAAAATTTCCTTCCTTACCAGCCACACCATAATTTTCTCCAATATCAATTTTATCTCCACTACTTTCTGACATTCTTGTATCTCCTTGATGACTATAATTTTCTGCATAAATATTTGGGCGTTGCATGGCAATATCTACCCAAGCTGCTAATCTTTGAATTTGTTTATCCTTCTCTGCCAAAAGTTGTTGAAATTCTTCCGGTGGCAGAGCTTCTGATTTATTATAAGTCTGAAAATATTCTTTGTGTAACTCCGAATGGTCAGCCTGGGGTGCAGTCTCAGTCCGCATTAAAAATCCCTGACGATTTTTGCCCCGTCTTTCCATCGAGACAATTTCCATTTCTGCCTCTGGGTGGTCTTCCCGTAACTTCTGAAATGAATATGCCACTATCCGTGGGTCTGCTTTTCCATTGTGATAGAGGTCGAGAGTTTCTACCATTGGGGTAATAAAATCCACAAATTCTCCATCCTCAAAATTTTTTTCCCAGTTGTCAGGCTTTCTCCGAGCGTTTGGGTTGAGACTTTCTTCCGGTGGAAGTTGCAGAAAGTCGGGGCGTTTGTCTGGAGGGAGACGCATACGCATAAAAATATAGTCGCATCGGATGCCATGGAGTTTTGTCTCGGCAGTTATACCTCAATCTTCTATGAAAGCTCCGGTTAAGGTTGCCCCGGTAAAGTCGGTTTGGTCTAGAAATGTTCCTACTAATTTGGCACACCAAAGATTAGCATCTTGAAAGTTGGCTGAGTTGAGATTAGCTTCTATGAAACTGGCATTAACTAGGTTTGCTCCCTGGAGGTTTGCTCCTTGGAGGTCTAGGCGATCGAAGTTTTGATTTTCACCTTGACCTGTTTTGACTAATTCTCTGACTTTGGCTTCCTGGAGATAGGTTTTTCCTCGTCTTACCCGATCAAGTTTTTCGGTATTTCTGAAGCAGGTGCGAATTAGGTTTGCTTTTCGGAAGTCTGTACTTTCAAGGGTCGCGTTAGAAAAGTTGGCATCGGTTAAATCTGCTTCTCGAAAGCAAGTACCACCTGTAGCTGCAAAGGCAATAGCTACGTTACGAATTAAGGTGTGCTTTTCGTCGCCTTTCATTGCTCGGTCAGCAATATAAAAAGTTAACAATATTGTGGGGAAGGCAAAAACGAAGGGCATGACTCCGGTGCAGGCGCAGGCAACAGCTTTGGCAGAGGCGGCCGCTCGGGCTCCAGCAAAAATTCCAACACAGGCGATTACCAAGGCAACCTCTCCAGCAGAGGCGACCGCGAATGCAACAGCTCCAGCAAAGGCTCCTGCTCCTGCTCCGGCCACGGCAAAAGCTCCAGCAAAAGCTCCTGCTCCTGCTCCTGCAACGGCACAGGCTCCAGCGTAGGCAAATACTACCGCGACGGCTCCTGCTCCAACAACTGCAACGGTTCCGGCTCCTAAACCAATCCCTCTAAAAATTACTACTATCCAGAAAACAATAAGCAGAATCAAGCTTATCCAACCACCAATCTGCTTTTCACTAGAGCTATAAAATATATATGATGTAATGTGTCCATTATAGGTACTCAAAAACCCTGACATCCCCGCCAAAATAAACACACCAACAAGCATAACCACTACCCAACGTTTTTGCAGCCCCGCCTTAGCCCCCTGAAAATTAGTACCTCGCAGAATTGCCCCTCGAAAATTAGTACCTCGAATATCTGCCCCACTAAAATCTGCTCCAGACAAATCTTCTCCCTTAAAAGACAGACCCCGAAGATTCGCTTCTTGGAAGTCTCGTCTACCTTTTTGATATTGCTGCAATATTTCACGGGCTTTCATATTGGTATTTCTCTAAGATGAGGAATTTAGTGGCAAGTGGGTAGATGCGCCAAAATTTTCTCCTAGTCTAACCTATATATTGTGGGAGATATTCTAGGTTTTGTGCTGGCCTTTCTCGTTGAGAAGTTCAAAATCAGGACTCAGCACCTTCTGACTTTATCTAAAATCTAAAAACTAAGACGTTGTAGTTATAATGAAAAGTCAATTAATGTAGAGTCGGGCGATCGCTATATTCTGAGTATGTCTCAAACCAAAAACTAAGACGTTATAGTTTTTCCACTACCGAAAGACCGAATCAACCAAAATATTGCTCTATTATTCTGAGTATGTCTCAAACCAAAAACTAAGACGTTATAGTTTTCGTACTACCGAAAGACCGAAGTTTGAATCAACAAAAATATTGCCCTATATTCTGAGTCTGTTTCAAACCAAAAACTAAGACGTTATAGTTTTCGTACTACCGAAAGACCGAAGTTTGAATCAACAAAAATATTGCCCTATATTCTGAGTCTGTTTCAAACCAAAAACTAAGACGTTATAGTTTTCGTACTACCGAAAGACCGAAGTTTGAATCAACAAAAATATTGCCCTATATTCTGAGTCTGTTTCAAACCAAAAACTAAGACGTTATAGTTTTACGGACAAGGAAAGACAGAAGTTGGAATCAACAAAAATATTGCTCTATAGTTAACCCACCCCTCGCCCCTCCCCCTCCCAGGAGGGGAAGTAGGGAATTTGAGCTTCGCTCCAAAAATATTTCGCCTTAAAAGGTGGGGTTGCGCGACCCAATTATTTTGATAAATAAATACTTATTACCAACTCAAGAAATTTTTTTTTGAAAATTCAAATAATTTGAGTATATAGCAAGGAACCAGTTGGTTAGGACATAGATTAATGATGAACCTTCAAGAATTAAGAATTTAGAATTACCTCTCCTTTAAAACGGATAGGATTGACTAATCATGAAATTTTTTCTTCTCTTGGTCGATTGGATATGGTTAGGAAACCCATCCATCCCACCCTACGGGAAGCTCCGCTAACGACCGCTTTTTATCCCCTTAAAAGGGGAGGCTTTATACCACAATTTTTCGGTAAGACAGAGAAATACTCTTCCCACTGTTGCCTGTTGCCTTGCCCTATAAAACTCTTGAGTGGCCCAACACTTTGTTAAATTGAAAATTGAGATAATATTTCTGTTATATCCCCCTATATTTGGCTGCTGAAAATGTACACTCACTCCAATCAATTGCAAGTAGTTTTACCTAGCTTAAAAGAAGCAGGAATTACTCAACGAATAGCCTTGGGACATATCTACAAAATCAAATTCCTGAATAACGATTTATTAGTAATCTGCGCCAGTGGTGGTACTAGCTTATACGATATTAATAATTGGCAACGGCTATGGGATATCGACTCCCCGGCAAAATGTGGCACAATAAGTGACGATGGTACAACACTAGCATTAGGTTGGGGTAAAAAAATTTATATTTGGGATTTACGCCAAAGGCAACTTTTACGAGAACTGCAAATACAAACTGACGATGATATAACAATAACTTGTATTGCCATTAGTTCTCAAGGTCAATTTCTTGCCTATGGAGATAATAAAGGTACTGTCAGGTTTTGGAATTTAGCATCGACAACAGAGACTCCAGCGATACAATTATCTTATTCTGAAGAAGAGTTAGAAGTAGTGAGTGTAGCGATCGCTGCCGATGGTAAATTTCTAGCAGCTACATTTATAGATATAGGTGATGTTACAGTCTGGGAAATAGCATCTGCAACTCAAGTAAAAATGATGGTAGGGGAAACAGACTTTCCTTCTAATTTTGTATTTTCTAGTCCAGACGGCAAATTAATTGTTTGCGGGAGTAATGGTTTACAAATATGGGATATGCTAGCAGGAACCGAGTCAAAATTTCTTGACTCATGGCATAACAATGCTGCTATTAGTTCTGACAGTCGCCTCCTAGCTGCGGATAATCAAATCTGGGAGTTGGCATCGCAAAGAAACATAGTCACATTACCCGGTCATCCTAATTACATTGGTAGTATTGCCTTTAGTCCTAATAGTGAATTTTTGGCTGCTAGCAGTTACGATCGAGTAAATATTTTAGAAATTCCATCGGGAAAAACGATGACAGTGCTGGAAACTCAAACAAATTTTTTGATCAAAAAAGTGGCTTTTAGTTCTGATGGAAAATTTCTAGCTATTGTCAGTCGTAATCAAATCCAATTATGGAATATCCTTTCTGGAAAAAATGTCGAAACAATAGTCTCAGATATGGAGTGGGTGCAAACAGTTACATCTAATAACTCAGATGATTATTGTTTTGCTTTTGGCAGTAGTCTGATTTCTGATGGCAACTTTAATCAGATTTGCTTGTGGAGAAATCAATCAGAAACCTATATTCAGATACCGCGAAATAGTTGCCCGAAAATTATTGCTATCAGTCCAGACCTAAAATTAGTAGCATTTATCAATTCAGAACATCATCTAAATTTATGGGAAATTGCATCAAAGCAAGTAGTCAAAAGTTTTTTGGGACATACAGACTATATTCAAAGTGTTGTTTTTAGTTCTGACGGTAAGTTTATGGTCTCTGGTAGCGATGATGGTACTGTGAGGTTATGGGATATTGCTTCTGAGACAGAAATCAATATTTTGGAGAGTCGCGTTAATTGCATAAGTAATGTTGCGTTCAGTAACGATGGTCAGTTTCTAAGCTTTAGTAGTTGTGAGCAAGTGCATTTATGGAATATGGTATCTCAGGATAAAGTTACAGTTTTAGAAGGATATGACAACTCAGTAGAGAGTGTTGCAATTAGTCCTGATAGTAGGTTTTTAGCTGCTGGAGATAGGGATGGTATTGTCAAGTTATGGGATACAAAATCAGCTACAGAAATTAAGGTATTGGCTGGACATACAGATGCTGTGAATGATATTGCTTTTAGTCCAGACAGTAAATTGATTGCGACTGGGAGTGAGGATGGAACAGTGAGATTATGGCAAATTTAGAAGATATAGCAGAAGGAAGAAGGCGTTTGGTTATCTAGGAGAGAGGGGAGAAGAGACGTTGCATAATTGCGGGATGATAATCACATTTGCACGTATCTGAAAATGTTGATAGATCAAAACAAATTTTTTGACACATATCAAAATCATCCTATGATGATGCAATGCCCAATTTTAATCTAAACCAAAATAAATTTTGACTTTAAACCTAAATGATAAGTAAGCTGTCTAATTTCTTGCTCGTATATAGGATTCATAATAATAATTATTTCTGGTTGATAATCTTTTAAAAATTCTGGAGAAACAATCTTTTGACCAGCTCCAGCAATATACATTCCTTGTTTGCGAGAATTTAGGTCTACAACATATTCAATATCATTATATTCTTTCAATAAATTTAAAAAAGTTACACCTTTTGAACCAGCACCCCAAACTACTACTTTTTGATGTTTTTTAGTTATTTCATCAAATTTTTGTTGCCATTTGTTAATTAATTGATTAAAAAGATGATTAAATTTAACAGCTCCATCACCAATATTTTCCACCTCAGAAATTATTTGACTTTCTTCCTTTGCACTTGTTGTAGCAGGAACAGCTTCCAAACATAAAAATTGCCCCTCAAAAGTTTCATAAACATCTTTCTTTTTTCTTATTACTTCTTGCTTCTTCTTTCTTCCCTCCTGACTCAGTCCTCCTGACTCCTCCGTCGTTTATTTATCAGTATTCAACCGGACATGATATAACCTCATATTTTGGCACAGTTACAGTTGAATTTATACTCAGCAGCAGTGAGCAAGTCTTTTTGAGCACTATAGCGCTGCGCGCAGGCAACAGGCAACAGGCAACAGGCAACCCACCCCTCGCCCCTCCCCCTCCCAGGAGGGGAATAAAAATCTGTTTGCGCAAGCATTCCGTAGGAATCATATAAGACTTTTAGCTATTGGACACCTCCTGTAATTTGTAAATATGCCAGCGCACATTGCTATATCAATACTTACTCAAGTTTTCTAACTTTTACATACTACATTTTGTCGTGCGGAATGTGGGATTTAAGGAACGTCCCTACTGTGGTCTACCGTGCAGGAAAACCGCTGTAATGCTGAGTGCTAGAGTTGGTAAACATACTGAGCAGTTCATTGAGGAATTGATCGTCAACACAGAAGGGAAAATTAACTCTAAACAATGGCATACTGATGATTGAGGAGGGTATGAAGGAGTTCTACCCCCATTGGTAGAACACATCATTGGTAAAGACCAGACACAGTAATTGGAAGGCACAAATGGAATTATCAGACTCAAGTTTTCTAACTTTTACATACTACATTTTGTCGTGCGGAATGTGGGATTTAAGGAACGTCCCTACTGTGGTCTACCGTGCAGGAAAACCGCTGTAATGCTGAGTGCTAGAGTTGGTAAACATACTGAGCAGTTCATTGAGGAATTGATCGTCAACACAGAAGGGAAAATTAACTCTAAACAATGGCATACTGATGATTGAGGAGGGTATGAAGGAGTTCTACCCCCATTGGTAGAACACATCATTGGTAAAGACCAGACACAGTAATTGGAAGGCACAAATGGAATTATCAGAC
>NZ_JAAHGU010000065.1:26643-36739 GCF_010692685.1 Okeania sp. SIO2F5
ATTAACTCTAAACAATGGCATACTGATGATTGAGGAGGGTATGAAGGAGTTCTACCCCCATTGGTAGAACACATCATTGGTAAAGACCAGACACAGTAATTGGAAGGCACAAATGGAATTATCAGACAGCAGACTAGTCGATGGTATTGCCGACAGAATAAATTTGGCAAGCTCTGGCAACAAATGGAGGTAACAGTAAGCTTGGCGTTCGCGGAGCGTGGCGAAACGCTGTATCCCCTACTTCAATTGGATTTGGGTTCATAGTAGAAAGGATAGTACAGCAGCACAAAGGGCAGGATTAGCAGTTGCTCCTTGGAAGTGGAAAGACTTAATTGCTTTTCCCACACTTTGCGCTCTGCACTACCGAATATTTTTTCCAGACGGTATAAGCTACCAGCTAGTTAAAATATAATATCATCATCAAGTTCAAGGTCTTCATTTTTTTCTGGCTCATCTATGCCAATATTACTATCTTCAGACTCAAAAATCTGAGAGTTAACCGATAACTGAGAAGACTCTGATGCAGCAGATAAATCAGTTTTATCTGCTGATTTAATTAACTCTATATCTACTATTTCTCCCTGAAAAAAATCAGCTATTCGGCGAGTGGCAACTGCTACAGTTTGTCTTTCTTTTTCAGGATATTTTTCCTGTTTCGCTACATTATCCAACTGTGGTTGAAACAAAGAAATATCTGGCATAGATCTGTTTTCTCTGTCCGATTTTATTGTATTAGATTTTTGGATTGTTTCTGGTTCATCTTCTATAACTTCATCATCAGAGTTAGAGGTTTCTTGATGTTTTTCATGGTTAGTTATGTTTCTTTCTCTTTTACTATTATTGGGATAAAGATTTTCACTAACACTTTGATTTTTTCCCTTGGTATTTGTTACTTCTACTTTAACTTTTACCGCAGTCTTAAAAACCTTCTCAAACCCAGCTTCAATATTAGCAACTTTAGACATTACCATTTTCTGCCATTTATCAGAACTAACACCAATACGCGCTACTTGATTGTTAAACCCTAATAATATAACTTGAGGCTGAGGTTGAAGTAGTAACTGTTGGGTACTTAATTTAACTTCAGCAAGTACCCTTTGCCAAATTTCTTGTAAATCAACTTCTTTAGGATTAACATTAACAGCTTCCGAAGGAACTAAATTTTCCTCATTTTTTGATGCAGTCGGAATTTCTTTTACCTCCGATATTTTCTGTTTTGGAGGTGAATAAATAGGTGACTTTGCTTGTGGTTGACTAGAACTTTTAGAAGTACTTTGAACCGAAATATTTTGACTTGTTTGTCTTTGAGGTAACTGTTCGACTATTACCCTCGAACTTGCCAATGCAGCAGGCAATAATCCCAACAAAGTGACCTCCAACCATAAACGAGGTTGAGTAGTATTTTTAATTTGTACTTCAGAAGTTTGTAAATGCTTTTGACCGGCTAAAATAGTCCTAATATCCCATGTTTGAGAAACTTGACAAAGTTGTTCCCAAGTAGGTTTTGTCAAAGCCACCAAATTTGCATTTGTCGGTGCTGTTTTTGCTATTAATAAATCTCGGTAAAATCCTGCTAAATTTTGTAATACAATAATCGGTTCTCGACCCCGATCCATTATTTGACGAGTACATTCCAAAACTTCCGTAGAATTATCAGAGGCGATCGCTTCTAAAAGTAACATTAAATCTCGCTCTGGCACCGCCCCTACCAAGTCCCATACTCGTTCAACTGTAATCTCACCTGCCAATAAACTCAACTGGTCTAGCAAACTTTCTGCATCTCGCAGTCCACCTTGAGCAATTTGAGCTATCATTTGGACAGCTTCAGTGGTAATTTCAATTTTTTCTTCCGTAGCAATTTTTTGCAAGTGTCCGACCATCGCTTCTAGAGGAATTCTGCGAAAGTCAAACCTTTGACAACGGGAGATAATAGTCGGTAAAACTCTCTGAGGGTCTGTAGTTGCCAGAATAAAGACCACTCGGTTTGGTGGCTCTTCTAAAGTTTTGAGTAGAGCATTAAAAGCTGACACAGATAACATATGGACTTCATCAACCACATATACCTTATAACGACATTGAACGGGTGCAAACTGGGATCTTTCAATCAATTCCCGAATGTTGTCCACACCAGTATTGCTAGCTGCATCAATTTCTATTACGTCCAGAGTTGACCCTTTTGTAATACCTATACAAACATCACAAGTACCACAAGGACTGGGGGTAGGATGGTCATGGGAGAGACAGTTGAGAGATTTGGCAAAAATTCTGGCGCTGGAAGTTTTCCCTGTACCTCTCGGTCCTGTGAATAGATATGCTGGAGCTATTCGTTCGGTATGGATAGCATTTGTGAGGGTTTGGGCGATCGCTTCCTGACCCACTAAGTCAGCAAAAGTCTGAGGACGATATTTGTGATGGAGGGGTTTGTAGGCCACAATTCAGAAATAAGAATGATTTCGTATATTCTAGTTTGATTAAAGTAATCAGCAATACTAATTTCTTGTTTTTTTTCAGTATTTCTGCTGAAAAATTTGATGATATTTTAGTTATATTGTCTATGAAAATTTATTCCTTTACAAAGGTTTTAACAATTTATGTATTTTCCCTAATTTATATAAAGTATAATATTTACTATTACTATTATAGAGTAGTAGTTCAAAGATTTTAAATATCTTACTTAATTTTTGTGCATAAATTAAATGTATGTCTAATTTCTAATATGATTCCTAAATGATGAGTTAACTTTTAGAAAAATTTTTTGAATAGCCTTGATTTTTTGAGTAATCTTGAAAAAGTTCTAACTTAATTTAGAATTGCCTATCAATTTCTATGAGGCTGGAAAATTGGCTAGCTGGTTTAGGATTTATTTTTGATTATTTAGACAATCAATCTTTACTTGACAATAAGCATTCAGCAGTCAGCCATTAGCTATCAGCTATTGCTTTTAGTTTACGATCAAAGCTTTATTAATTGTCTTACTACAAAAGTTATATCCCTTGCCCTTAAGGTCTATATTAATTTCAACACTGTCCTTAAGAAGAGATCCTTGTTGCTGAGAGCATACAGCTAATAGCTATTTGCACAGCATTCCGCAGGAAATGCTTACACTTTACAGAAAATCAAACAAAAAAACTCTAGATTTTATATGATACTTTGTGGATAAAATTAGTCAAAAGCTAGTGGATAACCATAAGATATTATCAGAATTTAAGGCAGCCTAAAAACAGATAAAAATAAGACAGATTTATAGTTTATATTCTGTAATTTATTTAAAATTCAAATTATCAAGATGCTTACTATACCTGTAATTGTAGTATTTTTTAACCTGTTTATAGTTTTTTAGCCAATCAATAACCTCAACTATTTTCTACCAACTATAACCATCAGGTATTTATCCTGAAAATATTAACTCCCTGATTTTAACTTTAAATTTCTGTAAATTAATTGTCAAATTTTATTTAAAACCTATGTTAACACCAATTACTATTGTGGAACCAAGGTTAACCCAAGCTTCACCAGCACCACAAGTAACTTTGCAAAAATCAGAATATATTTGGATGGCTGCATCTGGACTACTATTACTATTGGTGATTATTATGGGTATATTCCACCAAGTAAAAATGAAGCAATTTAATAAAAAACTAAATATGGAAGGATTTAGAAATAAAGACCTGCGTAAAAAATATAAATTGGCTGTAGCAACTATCTCAAAAATGGAAAAAAATCCTGACCTAATCCATTCGCGAGAGTTTAACTTAGACTACTTAAGAATGCGGATGGTAGAGGAAGTTTTTCACTTTGCTATTGTCAATCAAATTAAGGTAAAAGTTAAACAACAAATTAGTATTGTATTGCGTCCTACTCCATTAGCAGCAGGAGAAAAAGGAAACCCAAGTGGGCGGCAAATTGATTCTATGTTTGATGTAGAATATGAGACTGGGGAACCAGGCAAAGATCTGAAAAAAAGAGTGTTATTTCGGGTGTCAATCAAACTAACAAAATTACCAACTCAGGCAACTTCTCAAACTATTAATCAAATTATTGATTGTTTAGAAACCTACCTTAGTCCTAGTGACGATCATGATAATTGGACTCCTACTATTCAAGGTCGAATTGTACATATTGATTGGGATCAAAAAGCAAAACCAACACCGATGTTGGTACTAGAGCAATCTAATGATGGAGTTCTATTTCGTACTAACCGACCAGCAGCAAGAAATGTTAGTCCACCTCCACCTCCACCTCCACCTCCACCTCCATTCAGATCAACTGTAAGTAAAAGAAATACTACTAAAGGAGCAAGAATGCAGGTATCTACAAAAGGCAAAATAAAAGGTGCAATTAAAAATAATGTAAAAAATACTAAAGGAGCAAGAATGCAGGTATCTGCAAAAAGGAAAACAAAAGGTGCAATTAAAGGTAGTGTATCAAGAAAGTGTGGAAATGATTCATAATGCCCATGTACGCGCATATAGAAACCTCACAAGTCAGTAGTGACGAATTTTGGTCATTTGTCCAAAAAAAAGCGAGTGCTAATTGGTGGTGTCTACCCAGAATGTAAGACGGACTCAAGACACAAAAACACTGTCAGATGAATGAATTGACACTCATGTGATGGGGTTGCACATTATGGAATGATATTACCAAAAATTAGTTTAGACTTTAACTAAAAAAAACCATTAATTAGTCATTATAGCAATTATCAAATCCAAAATCCTGTTCATCAAAAATATAAAATCATTCGTCACTGTGCAACGCCCATGTGATTGTTGGATTGGGATGACTCAAGCATCCAGAACGTGGATTAATTTTGGCCACTCATGTGGGCAAACACACTGACCAGTTCCGATACAGAATTAATCACCAACACAGAAGGGAAAACTAACTGACTGGCAGTGGCATACTGATGATTAGGGTGGGTATGAGCGAGTTTTGCCTCCAAAAGTAAAGCACATCAAGTTTAAAGACCAGACACAGCAGATAGGTAGGTGGCATCGCACCCCAGAATAAGTTTGGTAAGGTCTGGGCACAAACAGAGATAATGGTTAGGTTAGCGTTCGCGGAGCGTGGCATCAGCAGTATCGCCTACTTCAATTGGATTTGGGTTCATAGTCGCAAAGAAAATACTGCTGCACAAACAGCTGAGGAACGCGTTCGCGGAGCATTGCAGAGCGCAGTATCACTCCTTAGAGTTGGAACGACCTAATTACTTATCCCACACTTTGCGCTCTGCACTACCCAATTAAAAATAATGCTAAAAATACTCAAATTCGGAAATAATTAAAGTCAGGAAAAAGGAACAAGGAAGAATAAAAGCAGACTTCAGGAATCATGTAGTGTAGCGAAATGTTAATGAGTGGAAATTGACTAGTTTGATTTTATTGTGTTTAAATATGCCTAGCTTAACAGGTAAAAATCTTCAATTTTAACTATCAGGTTAGCAACATTTAACGAAGTCAGAAGTCAGAAGTAAACCCACCCCTAACCCCTCCCAGGAGGGGAAATCAGAAGTTATTTTTGTAACGGGGAATTTGAGCAAGGTTCCAAAAATATTTCGCCTTAAAAGGCGGGGTTGCGCGACCCAATTATTTTAATAAAATGCGATAATTGCGAGTAAAAAGAAAATTATATTTCTTTTTTTTACTAGCTAAATTTTGCAGAATTTAAACTATCATAATTTAAACTATATTTATACCAGATTTACTATCTAAAGCAACCGTGGGTTCATCTACTGCAATACTAACTTAGGTTTAATTATTAAAGCATGAGCGAGCTACCCTTTACTTTTGCTCGCTATATAAACTCTTAGGGTAGTAATGTACTCATTCTCCTAATCCTATTAATTCTAAAAATTTCTATGATTTGATGGAGAGTTTCTGCCTAAAAAATTGGGGTGAAATTCTCAATACATTTGCACATTTTGCGTCGCATTTATAGCAGGGAATAGAGAAAATGGGTGTCACCCCGCGTCGGCGACAGATGCAAGTGGTCAGAACCCGGTAAGGTTTCCTCGTCTGGAAATACTTTCAGCCGAAAAAGTGTTTCATTCTTATTTGAAATTACTATACAATTTAGATTAGCTACTGACTCTCGAATTTGTTGAGTTGTAGAGATGTTTAATCGAAGGTCTCTACAATCTTTAATATATATTAAATACCATGTCCGGATGATTAAATATAGTAAAAATGTTCTCCTCTCAATCTGGAAGGAATATCCCAAACTTCTGCTCCGTTTCCAGTGTTCCCTCTTGAATTTACACCTACCAACTAAGAACTTTATTCTCACTAATTAAGCGGACATGATATAACAAATCAAAAAAAATTATTCGCAATTTCTTTTGTAATCATTAATCAGGACTATCAAATAATACAGTTGTCAAATAATAATCTGTCCATTCCGGCCCAAAAGCTTTTTCCAAGACTCGGCGAGTTTTGTCGTTTTGTCTCTGCTGACTAGAGTAATGGCGTTGAGCTTTAAGAATCTCAAGTTGTTGTTCTGAGGTAACAGGTTTTTGGGCGATCGCTTGTTGGCAATGTATTTCTAGGTAAGATTCCACTATAGATAGAAATTTTTGTTCTTCGTCTAAATCACTAGGTCGTATGAATAGACAAAATTCTGAAAATATTTCGCCCCATTTAGGAAGTTGGCGAGGATAAGAAAATTCTTTTATTGGTAAGTTTTTAAGTTGGTAATTATAGACTTGTGGCAGTTTCCTTTCTTGATTGAGGGGTGATAGATCGACTACTGCTGCACTTATTTGACCTCTTGCTCCCACTAAATCTGTGCCAAATATAGGTAGGGCATAACTTGTTCTAGGAAACATTACGCAGTGTAATATATCTAAGCTTTGACCTACTTTGGCCAGTTCCAGATGTAGCTTGCGGAACTGGGAGGTTTGATAACATTTGTTTTCTATTGTTAGTTTTTCTCCTTCGAGACGGCCTTCTACATACCCTAGTTCTGCGGGTAGGTAATATGGTCGTAAGTCCAGGTAACGTTGCCAAATTGCTTCTATGGTATCTGCTAGTTGGCATATTAAGGGGTGCTGTTGTTCTCGTAGTGATGGAATTGATGTTTTTAACATTCTAGTTATAGGCCAGTTAGGTGTAATTTTACTATATTAGCTTTTTTAGATTTTAGATACTTACTTAATTAGTAGTTTGTATATTCATTAGAATCCCACAATTCTACCTCATTGTCTCAATAAAAATCAGAAATTGAAAGGAGAAATTATTGTAAATAGAAAGTGAGGTGAAAGTTGATAGTGAACTTGGGAAGTATTTTCTTGTTTTGCGAATACTGCGACTGCTATTTAGCATATAACGGTGTTCAAAGTTATTAATTTTTCAATTCTTAATATGATTGATTGTCACTTTCCTAAATACTAAATTATCTCCTAATCAGAGTTTTACTTAGATTTTAATTATATAGTAAATATGACTAAAATTTAACCTATATTTACAATCTCAAAGGTATTGAAAAGCTATTCAGTGAAGTTTCGTTAAATTAACTTGCATAGTTAATTAATAGTGCTAAATTAGAAATATGAAGAAGCAAAGAGGCTTCTTTAGCAGATGTCAAAAGTTGAAATAATAACTTAGGAGGTAACAAAAAACTGTTTAACCTGCTCATCATCTGTTCGTTTAGACTCCAACAGCAACCAACGGTGGTTGATATTTCCTAAAATATTTGTAGGGGAGCAATGAATTTTAATTTTTGAAAAATTCTAACTCTATTTAATATTGAATAATGTAGAGGAAATTACTCAGCCAAGGAGGAAAAAAAAAGCTGTTAAATTTTAAGTTAATCTCAATACAAAGTCGGAATAACACCCATCTAGAAAGCGAATACTTCCTAAAAATTTGGGATTAGTACAGTGAATTTAAAGCTGTGCATCCAAGACCTAAAGAGGAAAAAAGGAAGTAATAAAGTGAGTATAGGTGGGTGTTATTGTTTGAAAAGATTGACTTAAAAAAATAAAGTAAAGTTTCGTTAAATTGTCTTGTAATTATTAGTAACAGTGTTAGATTAGTAATTGAAGCAGCAAAGCTTCAAACATTCATAACCTCATCTTCTTCGATCAAAGAGTTATAACTTAATACTGAGTGTTAAGGTTTTGACCGAGAAACAGGTTGTTGTCAACCTTAATTGTTAGTTAAGTAGTTGACATTAAAAATAAGGAGGAAAAAAATACTGTTAACTCTAGTTATCTGTGTGATTCAACAACAGCAACTTCTTTGGCAGAGGCTGATTGTTCCTCAAGTTGTAACAGTAAGGAAGTAAAGATTACTCAAGCTTAAATTTGAGTTAAACTTCATTTCAAATTCATTCAATATAGAGGAAATAATTTCAGGAACTCAGGAGGTTACAACGCTGTTAAATCTACGAAAATCTGTCTCCTTAAATAATCAAAAACAACACCAAAATAGAAAACTAATACTTCCTTAAATGGTAAAAGGGAGCGATGTAACTAAGGTTTATTTTATGACTTAGTGCAACTCCAGAAATAATCCAGAAATTGAAGGAAGTCACTGAGTGAGTAAGACTGAGGTGTTGTTTTTGTATGGGGAAAAAATTAAGTAGCGAGCGAGAAATAATATCAAATTCCCTTGAACAGTTATAAATAACGACGGAGGAGTCAGAAGAAAGAAGCTATCCCACTATTTTTAACAAGTTTATTTGTTTAAGTAAAATGTGTTTTAAAAGCTTGATTTTTCGTTTTTAACTATCAACATATTTAGAGTTTTTAGCAAAAGTCTTATTAGTGGGATAGGTTAAAGAATGAAGAAAGAGTAGGAGGAGGAGAAAGTTTTTTTATCACTAATTAAACACACATAATATCAGATAAAATTAGGTTGAAGAACCTCACTTAAATTTAGTAGTCAGTAGAGAATGCTCAACCCTATTTTTTCTGAATCAAATTAGATTTTAATATCTCACACTCTAAGCGATCGCCATCTAAGTATTTATCTCCTTTTGAGCGGCTTTTCATTGACTATATTTGATTATAACTTGTAAGTAAACCCCTAGCGAAGCTCTATATGATAACATTTATGCGTTTCAGTCAGTGTAATTATGAGCAAAAGTAAAAGTAAACCTAAACCTTGGGATGAAAATTGGGAAAAATTTGAATATATTGGTGGTGGTGGTCAAGACAAAACTTTTTCAGGAAGATATTCCTCTCTACATGGTGACTGAATTGATAGAAGGAAGTAGATTAGAAAATTTTGTAGCAGAAGGTGTAATGAATATCTTTGATGCTGTACATTTTACACTCAAATTATTAGATATTTTTGAATATTTTCATCAAAGGAATATAATTATATAGAGATATTAAGCCTGACAATATTATTATTAGAAACATTGAAGTGAAGTTATGCAACCGGATTTGATATTACGGCTCAAAACGAAACAGATAAAACCCTCAAAAAACAGCTCAATTGGCACGACTGTAAATTTCGATAAATCAATAATATTTAGGTTTTTAAATGAAGTTGAACTTGTTTAGCACCATTGAGAAATAGAAGCTCTCTAATACCAAGGGTGAAAAAAGAATGCTTTTGTTAGGTGAAACTTCAATTATTAAGTTTAGGTGAAACTTCAATTATTAAGTAATTAACACAGGTGGAATCACATTTTTGATAATGATTAGTCAGTAGCGTATTAATGATTCTGATGTTTACTTCTCTGTACGGGCGAACGGCCGTTCGCCCCCTACTACCCTACTCCCCTACTCAAGAAAATGTAGCAAACATTTATCACCCTTGGTATAATACTTATCATCTAACACCAGGGAAACAAGTTTATAAATCAACTTTTAGTGATCGCCACCCCTAGAAAATTTACATATAGTGTAAACAAGAAATTAATCACACCAAATGTAGAAAAAATGAGATTAAGTCTGCCATAGGAAGCTCAATAATTGGCGTTGTCAGATTAAAAGATGAATTATAGGGACAGGGTGGGAACAGAGACCTCTTTAAACTTAAGGTAATGAATCAGTCGTCGAATTGAGTGCTTTAACATTTCAACAGACTTGGAATAGCACAAGGTTTTGCCATGTATAGCGCTGTGCGCAGGCAACAGCTCCGAAAGGCAA